>NZ_JBCLWJ010000020.1:0-63459 GCF_039563885.1 Algoriphagus sp. SE2
AAGGTTAAGTTTAAATTGAGTTTTATTTTTTTAAGGTGGTTACCATCTAATTAACTTCTTGATGGATAAACTCCTACAATTGCAATTATATAATTCATCGCAAGAGATGGTTGCATATTGGTATGAGCTTGACTACCACCTGTGTTTCCTATACTTGCTTTCATGTTAACATTGGCTGCTCCATTAGAATACCCGTTGACTGGGATCGCAGCAGAACCTCTTTCAACCACTACATTTTCTTTTGCAATTGTACCGTTGGTAGGGTCATTCGTATTTGCTTCTGAGTTACTGCCCATAAGAGGGTGGGTATGAGAAGGAATCTGACTTTCATTCAAAACCACAGATTCTGAACCAACTTTAGCTCCCAAATTATGATTTTGTAGACCTGGTCCACTTCCGTATCCAATTGCACATCTACCCCTAAGATCAGGTAATGCAAAAGTAGTTCTTCCATCACCTCCATAGGTAGTTCCCAACAAAGAGAATAAAGCTGTATTTGTAGAAATGGCTATTAATTGACCTTCACAAAAGGCCCAACCCCTTGGGGCAAAAGTGCCCCCAAACATTGTAATCTGTCCAAGAAATGGCTCCATAATTTAAATTTTTAGGTGTAAAATAATTTAGTGAAACTAATAAATTGTGTTTAAAGCAAAACACATAAAATACTCTTTGCGGATTAGATTAATTTCTAAAAATCATCTGCTCCAAAATTCAATTTTGTTTCTCTTTAAAAAAGATATCATTTAGAAATTTCTGTTTTTAACAGAAATTCTAAACCAGGAACTCTCTAAAAATGATGGGTAACACTATGTCATTTTTTAGAAAATAAATTCAGAAATTCAATCAATAAATGACCTCAAAATTCTTATTCCAAAATCTTTTTGAAAAATATGCTTTTGTCAAAATTATGATTTGAATATAGGTTAAATTCTAGAAAATATTTAAAAATCCATCAGTTAAAAAACAATTAATAATTATGGTATTCTCAAATAATTAATTAATAAATCATAAAAAATTGCAAAAAAGACAAAATAAAGTGATTAAAATGTAAATAAACGTATTTCAATTCATTTTTTCATAAGCCTTTATTCCAAATGCCGCAAGCTTCTGACCAGTGATAATTGTTCCTTCCAATTGCAAAATATTTATCCTTAAATATTTATTATCTGAGCAAAGGACAAAAATCCCATAATTAGAATCAGCATACACAATAGTTCCTGGAGTGAAGGTTCCTGTTACATTAACTTCAGCTGGACTTACTTCTAATATTCTAATTTGATTCTCCCTAAAATTAGTAATCGCACCTCCATAATGAGGGTTTGAAGCATTTACCAAAAACTCTATTTCATCTGCTGTTTGCTTTTTCCAATCTATTGTTAAATCTTTTTCTTTTGGTCTTGGTAAGGCATGATGGTTTGGTTCTATAAGCCACTCCTCATCCAACTCAAGATTTTCTAATGCATGAATTATTTCATTTGCAGCCAATGTCGAAACCCTAGATGAAAGAAGTCCTATAGGCTCGCCTGGAAAAACTGGAACATCTAATTCTGAAACCATCCTTCCAGCATCCCAATTTTCATTTATCTGGTGATAAGTGATGGTCACAAACTTTTCTCCGTTTTTCACAGTCCAGAAAAGTGGGGAAGGCCCTGCATATTTGGGGAGCTTTCCATAGTGAACATTTAAGACTCCAAACTGGAAATTCTCAAAAATTTCCCTTGGTATTTTATATGAAAAGCCAAAACTTAGCCCCCTGTCTGCTTTTCTTTTTTCAAGCCAATTTAAAATTCCCTCTACTTCTTTTCCATCCCAATGATAAATTTCCATATTTAGATTATTGGAAATATTTAAAAGTACTTCTCGATCTGGAACTTCTTTCTTTGGAATAACAATTCCTTCAACTTGTTTATTTTGGACTAGTTTCTGTAAGGATGGCAGGCTCCATAGACTTTGCGTAAAAATGATAATCCGCATTGATCAGTTTAATTTTATGATTTCAAATTGAAAGTAGTTTTATAAATTAAGCAATCAAAATCAGTCCGACTCCTCAACTGGTTTGAAATATAATCTATATACATGTTAAAAAATCACCTTTTCAACTTCTCTTTAACCAAGTTAATTTTTGTGTTTAATGCCATGATGATTACCTCATTTTCTATCAATGCACAAATTTTCAGGACACCTCAAGAATTCACTCATCAGGACACTTTAAGAGGTAGCAATACTCCTGATCGGGCCTGGTGGGATTTAGAACATTATAATCTTAAGGTGAAAGTTGATCCAGAAACCAAAACCATTTCAGGTTCAAATTTAATGACCTATAAGGTAATAGGTGATTCCAAACGAATTCAGATCGAGTTGCAAGAACCCATGAAGCTTATTAAAGTTATTCAGGGCGAGGAAGAATTATCTATGGAAAAAGATGGTTACAGTTACTTTATTTCACCAGCTATCAATCAAGAAATTGGTCAATCTTACCATATGCTGTTGTTTTTTGAAGGATCTCCCGTGATTGCAGTAAGACCTCCTTGGGATGGAGGATTGACATGGAGTCAGGATAGCAATGGATTGCCTTTTATTGCGAATTCAAACCAAGGTATTGGCGCCAGTATCTGGTGGCCAAATAAAGACTATGCAGCCGATGAGCCAGATAAAGGAATTTTGATCTCGGTGGAAGTTCCCGAAAACTTAATTAATGTTTCAAATGGAAGGTTAATTAAAACAGACCACAATAAGGCCGCAAAAACCAAAACATATCATTGGGAAGTAAAAAACCCGATTAACAATTACGGAGTCAATATCAACATAGGTGACTATGTCCATTTTGGCGAGAAATTCGAAGGGGAAAAAGGTATTTTGGACATGGATTATTATGTCCTCCGCGAAAATCTTGAAAAGGCTGAGAAGCAATTTAAAGATGCTCCAAAAATGATGAAAGCTTTCGAATACTGGTTCGGTCCCTACCCTTTTTATGAAGATAGTTATAAATTAGTAGAGGCGCCTTATTTAGGAATGGAACATCAGAGTTCGGTGACTTATGGTAACAATTATGCCAATGGTTATTTGGGAAGAGATCTTAGTGGAACAGGCTGGGGATTAAAATTTGATTTTATCATCATCCACGAATCAGGTCATGAATGGTTTGCCAATAACATTACCTACAAAGATGTGGCAGATATGTGGATTCATGAAAGTTTTACTGCGTATTCAGAAAACCTGTTCCTTGACTACTACTATGGTAAAGAAGCAAGTAGTGAATATGTGATTGGAACACGCAAAAATATTGCAAATGACTCTCCCATCATCGGAACTTACGGAGTTCATCAAGAAGGTTCAGGCGATATGTATTACAAAGGTGCCAATATGCTACATACCGTTAGACAAATAATCAATGATGATGAAAAATGGCGCCAAATCTTAAGAGGTTTAAATAAAGAGTTTTATCATCAAACGGTGACTAGCAAGCAAGTTGAAACCTATATCAGCACCTTTGCTGACATTAATCTTTCCTCTGTCTTTGACCAATATTTAAGAGATATCAGAATCCCTATTTTAAGCTATTATTTGGAGGGGAATAAATTAAATTTCCGTTGGGAAAATTCAGTTCAGACCTTTTCAATGCCTATAAAAATCAAATTAGATAATGGATTAGAAATGTGGCTCCAGCCAACTACAAGATGGGATAGTTTAGAACTGGAAAAAAGCGTGGAAACATTAATAGTAGATCCTAATTTTTATGTGGGCACGCTTAACCTAACTGGGAAATAATAAATATTATCTGAAATAGTATCAAATGTTGAAGTATTTGATATTTGATTTAGATAAAAGGCTGAAATGATGCTTGACTTTTCTTTTGGAGGTTATCTTGATTCCTAAAGTTTCAAATCGATAAAAGCCTTTAGCTATTAATTTCATATTCACCTAATTGAGCTTATATTTCAAATTGAAACAATAAAGATCAACCCTATTTCCTATGCTTCAGCTCATAGAAAACGCAAAGTCAAACCCTCATAAAATTGCAATCGTTGAAATTGATAATTCCTTCACCTATCAGGAATTACTTGATCGAAGTAAAGAGATCGCTACTTTTTTATTAAAAGACAAAAGCGATTTATCGGAAGCTCCAGTTGCTTTTATGGTAACTCCAGGATTTGATTATGTTGCGACGCAATGGGGGATCTGGAGAGCAGGTGGTATCGCGGTTCCACTTTGTATCACCTATCCTCTGCCCTCTCTTCAATACGTCATCAATGATACCGGTGCAAACATAATTCTGGTTGGTGAAGAATACGAAGAAGTTCTTAAAATCTATAAAAGCGACCCATCTAAAACTTTTGCAACGGTAGCTCAAATTCCTAATTCCAAAGAAGTCGAGTTACCTGAAATTGAGAAATCAAGAGGCGCTATGATACTTTATACTTCAGGCACCACTTCTCTTCCTAAAGGTGTTTTGACAACGCATTCTAACATAGAATCCCAAATTTCCACTTTGGTAAAAGCTTGGGAATGGAGTTCCAATGATTATATCTTGGAAATATTGCCACTTCACCACGTTCATGGTATCATCAACGTTTTATGTTGTGCCTTATGGTCAGGTGCTACTGTCGAATTCTTAAATCAATTCAGTGCCAAGGAAGTCTTTAAAATTTTTCTTCAAGGAAAATTGAATGTCTTTATGGCCGTTCCAACCATTTATTTCAAATTAATCGTGGAATGGGAAAAATTGACTAAAGAGGAGCAAAAAGAACTGCATCAAGCCATGTCAAATTTCAGATTGATGATTTCTGGTTCTGCAGCCCTTCCTGTTTCTGTCATGGAAAAATGGAAAGAGATTTCAGGCCATTATTTACTGGAGCGCTATGGAATGACAGAAATCGGGATGGCCGTTAGTAATCCCTATCATGGAGAAAGAAGGGCTGGACATATCGGTCAACCTTTACCTGGAGTGGAGTTGCGAACCGTAGATGACGATGGTGCAGAAGTTAAGGCTGGAGAACCTGGAGAGATTCAAATAAAAAGTTCATCGGTATTTAAAGAGTATTGGGGGAAACCAAAGGCTACCGCCAAAAGCTTTACACTGGATGGATGGTTTAAGACTGGAGACATTGCCGTTTTGGATAATGGTTATTACCGCATCTTTGGAAGAAATTCTATTGACATTATCAAATCCGGAGGATATAAAATTTCAGCTTTGGAAATCGAAGAGGTACTCAGGAAATATCCAGGAATTAAAGACTGCGGAGTAGTGGGAATCCCAAATGAAGAATGGGGAGAATTGGTGGTAGCAGCTTTAGTTGCGGATAAAGAGTTTGATACTGATCAATTGAATACTTGGATGAGAGAGCGAATGCCTGCCTATAAAACCCCCAGGAAATACATTTTCATTCCGGACCTCCCTAGAAATACCATGGGAAAAGTGACTAAAAATGAGTTGAAAAAGCTATTCTTATAGATCATGATAATTTACGGTTTAGCACTTCTTTCATTTTCATACCTCGTGGGTCAGTGGCTTGGCGAAATTTTAGGAAGACTATTGGGCATCAATTCCAATGTAGGTGGAGTTGGTTTCGCAATGTTGATTCTGATGGTTCTAAAAGAGGTTTTTGAGCGGAAAGGTTGGTGGAATACTGAATTGATATTGGGAATTAACTTTTGGAATAAAATGTACATCCCAGTCGTCATCGCAATGGCTGCCAGTTTGGATGTTCAATCAGCTGTTTCCAGTGGCTTATTGGCAGTTTTAGTTGGTTTAATTCCAGTAGCATTGGCCTTTGCTTTCTTCCCTCTTCTTTTAAAATTCTTCAAAGAGGTTTAGTATGGAAGAATTATTAAAAGTCGTAGACAAAAACGGATTGATTGTCGCTTTCTTCTGCATTGGAATTTTGGCATTCGGATCTGAAATTCTTTCAAAAAAATTCTTTCAGGGGAAAGTTCCAGGTTCCGCAATCGCTATTTTCCTTGGCTTAGTTCTAGGATATTTGGGAGGAATATTTACTGGAGGTTCAAAGGGAATTGCAGACATCCCCATTTTTGAAGGTATTGGAACACTTGGTGGATCCATGTTTCGAGATTTTGCCATTGTAGCGACAGCTATGGGAGCAAGTTATTTTTTGGTGAAAAAATCTGGATTATTAGGATTTGCGTCGCTTTTATTTGGGATTGTAATCTTCTTTTTCTCGGGAGTTGCAGTTGCATTGATGTGGGGAATTACCGACCCAATCAGTTTGTGCACTATTGGAGCAGGTGCATGCACTTACATTGTGGGTCCTGTTACCGGAGCTGCTTTGGGGGCAGATTCTGATATTATTGCTTTAAGTATTGCAATAGGAGTGGTAAAAACGATCGCTGTGACCATTTTCACTCCCGTATTTGCGAAAAACATTGGTCTTAAAAGTGCAGGATCAGCAATGGCTTATGGCGGTATTATGGGAACCTCCAGTGGAGTGGCAGCAGGTTTGGCTGCAACAGACCCAAAATTGGTCCCCTATGGTGCAGTCACAGCTACTTTTTATACTGGTCTGGGATGCCTGATTTGTCCTTCACTTTTCTTTTTGATCCTAGAACTAGTCCTTGCTTAATTATTTCGAATCTTTAAATCAACTTACTTTGATTTGATTCTGGGTTCATTTCAGCATTCATTGCACAATTTGTCAAAGGAGACCCATTTTTCACCATTTTGGTGTAGCTGCCGAATTTCCATTGTTGAATTAAAAAAAAAATTGGACAATTTTCACTTTCTGCAAATAGGGCAGGATGCCAATATATATGCTGATGTATTATTTTTGATTTATGGCAATTCCCAAATTACTCTTAAGGGTCTTATTAATTGGATTAACTTTTATTCCGAAACTACTTTTTGCTCAATCCAGTATTTTTGGGGTCATTCATGATTCTGAGAGTCAAGTTCCTCTTGAGTTTGCAAGTGTCGCAATCTATCTAAGTACTGACAGCACCTTAGTTAATGGAGGGATTACAGATCAAGATGGAGCCTTTAATATTTCCAGACTGGATGAAAGTGAATACTTTTTACAAATCACATTTATCGGCTACACTACCAAGGTTCTTCCTAAATTTTCCCTGGGTAAAAAAGAAAATAAAAATTTGGGAGTATTGACGTTATCACCTGATCAGACCCTCTTACAGGGAGTAGAAGTTCAAAGTCAAAAAATATCAACCAATTTTCAACTTGAAAAACAGAGTTATTCTGCTGAAAACTTTCAGGCAGCTCAAGGAGGAAATGCAGCCGATATTCTTAAAAATCTTCCGGGAGTAGCAATCAATGTGGATGGTCAGATTTCTATCAGAGGCACAAGTGGATTTGTGGTGATGATCAATGGCAAGCCTGTTCAATCTGATCCCATGATGATTCTAAGTCAATTGCCTGCCAACAGTATTGAAAAAATAGATTGGATTTCCTCTCCTTCTGCGCAATACGATTCGGAGGGAAAGGCCGGAATGATCAACGTGATTACAAAATCTGGAACTACTGATGGCTTGTACATGCAGTTCAATACCAAGCTGGGAATGCCTCCAAGCGAAAATTATGGAAATGCAGAACGAGCGAAACGATATGGAGCCGATTTTAACCTGAACTACCTTAAAGGCAAATGGGATATTTCCGTTGGAGCCAGTTTTCAAAGAAATGACATCGCAGGAAGAAGAGTTGGGAATGTGATGACCATGTCTGGTGACACAACCACATTTTTTCCTTCTGAAGGAGAAAGAAGCATCGACGAAAAAAACTACTCCGGAAGATTTACCATTGGATATAATCCATCAGAAAGAAGTGCTTTTAGCCTTGGATTCTATGGAGCTGTCAGAGACAAACTACGAACTGCCGACATTCTCTATTATGACAATCACGCCATAGCAAATGGGCAGGAACTTTATAATTTCCAATATTTCAATGCCAATGACCAAAGCCGAAGAGGTGATGTAGTTTTGGGAAGCTTAGACTATTTGCACGTATTCGAAAACGAATCAAAAATCAGCACCTCTTTTCTCTATGAATACAGTATGCTAGGTGGTCCAACCTCCAACCTTAATTTGGGCTATCCCGATCTTAACAAGGTGTATCAGGAAGAATACAACACAAACGATAATCCATTGAATGGTATCCGATACAACCTGGATTATACATTTCAACCTTTTTCTTTCGGCCAGTTATTAGCAGGGTATCAATTCAGAAAACTCGATCATAAAGGTGACTTCCTTTATGAAAGGAAAAACAATGAAACGGGTGAATTTGAATTAGTTCTGGACTTTTCCAGCAATGTGGAATTGAAAAGAAATATCCATTCGGCTTATATCCAACTGGATAAGAAATTGGAAAAGTTGAGTTATGGAATAGGCGTCCGCATGGAAAGTATGGATCGAAGTTTTGACCTAGAGGACAAAGCCGGAATTGTTGATACTGTTTACCAATACGATTTTATTCGCCCATTCTTCAGTGGGAATTTAGGATATCAGGTAAATGAAGGACTACAATTGAAAGCTAATTTCAGTCAACGTGTAGAGCGTACCACCACTTTCAAAATGAACCCATTTCCTGAGAGAGAGCATTCTGAAACGTTGGAGCAGGGAGACCCAAACTTGCTTCCTGAATTTATTAACCTAGCTGAAGTTGGTATGATCAAAACTTGGAATGCTTCCAGCTTTTATGCTACGGCGTATCATTCTAGAGTGAAAAATCTGGTAAACAGAGTAAATACCGTTTACAATGACACGATTTTGAATAGAATTTATTCCAATGTTGGGACAGGAAAATCCACTGGGGTAGACATGGGGCTGGAAATTTTTCCTACCAGTTGGTGGAAAGTATTTGGGGGATTAAATCTCTACCATTATTCTATAAAAGGCAGTTTTGATGATCGCCCTGTTAATACTGAAAGTTGGGTTCATTCGATAAATATCAATACCACTTTCACATTACAGAAAAACTGGAGCATTCAGGGAACCTTAAATTTCCTATCTGAAAGAGTAACGGCTCAAGGGGAAGATTCCCGGTTTTATACACCGAGCATTGTCATCAAAAAAACCTGGTTGGACAGCAGGCTTTCTGCCAATTTAATTTGGCAAAACACCGATATGGGAATCTTAGATACGAATGAACAGCGGATTACCACGTATCGGGATGGTGAGTTTTACACCACCACAAATTACATACAGGAAGTGGATATGATAATTCTGAACCTTTCTTATACGCTCAATCGTTCCAAGAACAAAGCTAAATTCGTGAAGAGTGAATTTGGTGAAAAAGAGTTTTAACCAATTGAAATGAGCGATTCAAAAGAGATCTTAATAAAAAACATGGTTTGTCCACGCTGCATTGAGGCAGTAAAAAAGACAATGAATGAGTTGGACATCTCCTTTCAATCAGTGGAATTGGGTAAAGTTATCCTTCAGAATTCTTTAAATAAGAAGCAAGAAGAGCTACTTTCTTCCAACTTGGAAAATCAAGGATTTGAACTTTTGAAAGGCGAAAAATCAGCAATCATTTCAAAGATCAAATCGCTTTTAATAGATCAAATTCATTATTCAAACGAACCATTGCTTACCACCTATTCTACTTTTCTAGCAAATAAACTACATCAAGAATACTCACATATATCCAGGCTTTTTTCTTCTGTAGAAGGGATTACCATAGAAAAATTTATCACCAGACAGAAAATCGAAAAGATCAAAGAGCTACTCATCTACAATGAGCTGACTTTATCCGAAATCGCATTCAAAATGGATTATTCCAGTGTTTCCTACCTTTCTACCCAGTTCAAAAAAGAGACTGGGATGACACCTTCCGAGTTTAAAAAAGACAAAAAGGTCCTACGCAAGAGCCTTGACAAATTGTAGATTCCCTCGCCGATTTCATTACATTTAAAGATGGTAAAACTACCGGCCTTCCCTTCTCTAATCACTTATTTCCGTGCTATTCAGCCCATTTCTGAAAAGGCGGCCGAAGCGTTGAATTCCATTGCTTTCGAAATCCAAACTCCCAAAAACAAACATGTTCAAGAAATTGGGCAAACTTGTCGCACCTATTATTTTGTCAGTTCGGGACTCGCAAGAATCTATTATTTGAAAGATGGAATTGATATCACCGAATATTTTGCTTTCGAGCATGACATGATTATCCGTGCTGAAAGTTTGTTCACTGGAAAACCCAGTAAAAAGGGCATTCAAGCGATAGAAGACACGGAACTAATTGGAATTCCAGCTTCCAAATTGGAAATCCTTTTTGATTCCTACCCAGAAATTGAAAGGCTATTTAGAAAAATGATGGAGATGTCCTACGTGTCTTATGTCAATCGGATTGAAAGTTTGCAATTTCATAGTGCGGATGAAAGATACCGTCAATTACTAAGCGGTTTCCCTTCACTTTTGGAAAGAATCCCATTGAAACATATCGCCTCCTACCTAGGCATCACCCAAGTAAGCCTCAGTAGAATCAGGTCGGGCATCCGATGATTATTTAACAAATGTAAAAGGATCAATAACGAAGTATAGCAACCTTTGTGTCAAATTCTAAACTCTTGACAAATCCTGTTTTAGGTCTTAAAGCTAACTGGAAGCAATTCCTCATCTTGGTCATTGTCAACGCTTTGGTTGGATCGATGCTGGGAATGGAACGCTCTATTTTCCCCCAGTATGCCTCCGAAATTTTCGGTCTGAGTTCTAATTTTGCTTTTTTATCTTTCATTACAGCTTTTGGTTTCTCAAAAGCCTTCACTAATTATTTGACTGGAAAATTTGCAAATAATTTTGGTCGAAAAAAGCTACTGATCTTAGGTTGGGTATTGGCCACTCCAGTTCCACTTCTTTTGATTTTCGCAAGCAATTGGAATCAGGTAATTCTAGCTAATGTACTCTTGGGTGTGAGCCAAGGCTTGACTTGGGGAAGTACAGTGATCATGAAAATCGACTTGGTCGGTGAAAAAGACAGAGGTTTTGCGATGGGGATGAATGAGTTTGCAGGCTATTTATCCTTGGGGATCAGTGCGTATTTATCCGCATATCTAGCAGATGAATTCGGGATATCCCCTACTCCATTTTACATCGGAATTGTAGTTTCTATTCTTGGATTACTTCTTTCTATTTTCTTGGTCAGAGACACTCATCACTTTGTGAAAAAAGAATCTGAAACAGCAACTTTAGCAAAAGTAGAAGGTGTTTTCCTTCAAACCTCAATCAAAAACAAGACTTTAAGTAGCATTACCCAAGCTGGATTGATAAATAATCTTAATGATGGAATGGTTTGGGGACTTCTGCCGGTCTTGTTGTTATCGAATGGTTTCAGTCTGAATCAGACAGGTATCATTACAGCGACATATCCTTTAATTTGGGGCTTTGGGCAGCTTGGAACAGGGAAAATGGCGGATCGGTTTTCTAAAAAGAAAATGATTTTTATCGGAATGCTCCTTCAAGGTTTCATTCTCTTGCTTATCCCTAACTTGATGAATTACCATCTTCAGATTTTTTTGATGGTACTTTTAGGAATAGGAACGGCTTTGGTTTACCCTACATTTATGGCTGCAATAGCTGATCATGCCCATCCTGTTCAAAGGGCCGAAAGTATTGGCACATTTAGATTATGGAGAGATTTAGGATATGCGTTTGGAGCAATTTTATCTGGAATTCTTGCTGACCAGTGGGGAATCCCAGTCGCTATAATTTCGATTGGAATACTTACAATACTTTCCTCCATCTTCGTAAAATTTAGGATGAAAGAAACTTTGCCAACCAGCAAAATCTTATAAAAGATGCTCAAAATTCTATAACAAATCTTGATGACATAATTACGAAATTTGTAAAGTCATAAGACTACAACACGTCATGTCAACAATAACAAGTGATATTGAATTAGTAAAAAACACCTATCCAGTAACTGGGATGACTTGTGCGGCCTGTGCAAACAGCGTGGAAACTATCCTATCCTACACAGATGGTGTGAAATCTGCTTCGGTAAATTTCGCTTCCAATTCAGTTTTGGTGGAGTATGATACGAAACAAATTCAACCAAAAGGACTAAATGAAGCCTTAACAGCAATCGGTTATGGTTTAGTCATCACTGATGGGAATGCGGAAGAAGCAGGGGAAAAAGCACAGCAGGAATATTACGAACAAGTCAAAAAACGAACTATCGGTGCGGCAATCCTAACCCTTCCGATTTTTATCTTTGGGATGTTTTTTATGGATTGGGAACCGGGAAAATGGATTTCTATGGTTTTAGCTATTCCTGTTCTCTTCTTTTTTGGTAAAAGCTTCTTTGTAAATGCATGGAAGCAAGCCAAGCATGGCAAAGCAAATATGGATACGCTGGTAGCTTTGAGTACCGGAATAGCATTTGTTTTCAGTGTTCTAAACACGTTGTTTCCGGAGTTCTGGACTGAAAGAGGGATCATGCCTCACGTTTATTTTGAAGCGTCTACTGTCATTATCACTTTTATCAGTTTTGGTAAGCTTCTCGAAGAAAAAGCAAAATCCAACACTACGACGGCTTTGAAAAAACTGATGGGGCTCCAGCCAAAATCTTTAAAAGCGATTATCGATGGAGAGGAAAAAGAAATCCCAATTTCAGAAGTCCAGAAAGGCTATGAAATCATCGTCAGACCGGGCGAAAAAATTCCTGTTGACGGTCAAGTGATCTCAGGTAGCTCTTTTGTCGATGAAAGTATGATATCGGGAGAACCAGTCCCTGTTGAGAAAAAGGAGAATGATTCTGTTTTTGCGGGAACTGTCAATCAAAAAGGAAGCTTTCATTTCAAGGCCGAAAAAGTTGGTAGTGAAACCCTCCTTTCTCAAATAATCAAACGAGTTCAGGAAGCTCAGGGCAGCAAAGCTCCAGTACAGAAGTTGGCGGATAAAATCGCTGGGATCTTTGTCCCTACAGTAATTCTTATTTCTATTATAACCTTCGGAGCGTGGATGTTTTTTGGTGGAGAAGAAGCATTTACCCATGCTCTACTGACTTCCGTGACAGTCTTGGTGATTGCATGTCCTTGTGCTTTGGGCCTTGCCACCCCTACCGCTATCATGGTGGGAGTTGGAAAAGGAGCAGAAAACAATATCCTGATCAAGGATGCCGAAAGCTTGGAATTAGCGCACAATGTTAATGCGATTGTCTTAGATAAAACAGGAACCATCACAGCAGGAAAACCAAGTGTAAGCAATGAAAAATGGCTTTCTGAAGAACTAAGAAAAGATTTAAGCCCAATTCTCTTGGCTATTGAATCCAAGTCAGAGCATCCATTAGCGGAGGCAGTTTCAAAGCATTTGGTAGAAAACCAGTTCAAAAAAAGTAATATCCAGAATTTCCAAAGTATCACTGGCAAAGGAGCCAAAGCAGAGGATGAAACAGGAATGGCCTATTTCGTCGGAAATCAAAGATTATTGGAATCAGAAGGAATCTCGATTTCAAAAGAGTTTGAAACAAAGGCCAATCAATGGAAATCAGAGGCCAAAACCGTGATTTACTTTGCCAATAAAAATGAACTTCTAGCAGTTTTATCCATTTCTGATGAGATCAAGCCTAGTTCAAAAAAGGCAATTGAGGAACTAAAAAACCAAAAGATCGATGTCTATATGCTGACTGGAGATAATGAGCAGACTGCGGCAGAAGTAGCAAAGCAAGTTGGACTGACTGATTTCAGATCAGAGGTTTTACCTTCTGACAAATCAGAATTCATCAAGGACCTTCAAAGCCAGGGAAAAGTCGTCGCGATGGTCGGAGATGGGATAAATGATTCCGAAGCTTTGGCACAGGCAGATGTCAGTATCGCGATGGGTCATGGTTCAGACATTGCGATGGATGTGGCTAAAATGACCATTATATCTTCCGATTTAGAGGCAATTCCAAAGGCCTTAAAACTTTCAAAAATGACTGTCCATGGAATTCATCAAAATCTATTTTGGGCATTTATTTACAATCTGATTGGGATTCCGATTGCAGCAGGGTTGCTTTATCCAATTAACGGCTTCTTGTTGGATCCGATGATTGCTGGCGGAGCAATGGCATTCAGTTCAGTCTCGGTAGTTTTGAACAGTCTTAGGTTAAAAGGAAAGAAAATCTAGCATTTTGTACAAAGTACCATGTCCAAAGTACCAAGTAGCTCACATCAACTTTACAAACATTTCAACACTAGTATTGATTTAAATCACAATTTTCCAATACCATTATGAAAACTCAAAAATTCAAAACCAATATCAATTGCGGCAATTGTCTGGCTAAAGTCACTCCATTGTTAAATGCAGAACCTAAAATCCAATCCTGGAATGTGGACCTGGAGAGTGATGATCGCATTTTAACCGTAGAATCTGAGGATATTACTCCCGAAGAAGTCTTTAAAACGGTGATCAAAGCAGGATTTATTGCCAAACCTGAATAAATTGCAATTGAATAGAAATTTTAGGAATGCGAAAAATCTTATTGTTCTTTCTGCTTTTTACCTTAATTGCCAGTGCGAAAGCACAAACAAATTTGGCATTGCCAGTGGTCAAATCAAGTATTAAAGGGATCAATGTCTACGGAAAACCTATAGACAACCAAACCAGATGTCAACATTGGCATTCTGAATTGGACATCATCGCGATCAAATTTAAATGCTGTGATAAGTACTATCCATGCTATTCTTGCCATGAGGAAACTGCAGATCATGAACCTCAGGTTTGGCCAAAATCTGAATTTGATTCGAAAGCAATTCTTTGCGGAGTTTGCGGCACAGAGTTATCAATAACTGATTATCAAAGCAGTAACAACTCCTGCCCAAATTGTAAAGCAGCGTTCAATCCTGGATGTAGCAACCACTATCATTTGTACTTCGAAACGGATAAGAAAAAAGTAGAATAACCTATTTCCTAAAAAAAACGTACTTTTACAGCATTGAAAAAGACCATTTCCATAGCGCTTTCCTTCATCCTGCTTTTTGCAAGCATTGGGATGGCTAAATCCACACACTTCTGTGGAGGGATGGAGATGTTGAGTGAAATGTCTATTAAAGCGTCTCACATCGATTGCGGGATGGAGCAGAAGACTCCTGACTGTGATTCTGAAGAAGACCATCAAACTCATTTTAAGTCCAGTTGCTGTGACAATGAATTTGAGGTAATGAATATGGATGAGGACTTCAGCTTTGCAAAAGCTGGGATCAATCTTCATTTGGATTTCGCGGTCGCATTTGTATATACTTTTATTTTTAACGGAAACATTCAGGAAACTCCAATTGCTGAATATTCCTATTACTCCCCTCCCATTTTGAAACAGGACCATCAAGTTTTGTTTCAAACTTTCCTTATTTAATACTGTGATGCTCTGAGGTGAAGGCCTCAAAACTGTCCAAATCTTGTAAATCAAGGTTGGTCAAGTCCTTTTCTGGTCATTTTATCAGATACATCACATGTTAAATTCTATCATCAAGTACTTTCTTGAAAACAAACTGGTAACAGTTCTCCTTTTGATCGCCATGATCCTTTGGGGAATTATTACCGCTCCATTTGGCTGGGAAGTAGGTTCATTACCTTCTGACCCAGTTCCAGTGGATGCGATTCCGGATATTGGAGATAACCAGCAAATCGTCTTTACGAATTGGCCAGGAAGATCTCCTCAAGATATTGAGGATCAAATTTCCTATCCTTTGACCACCTATCTATTGGGAATCCCCGGGGTAAAATCCATTCGAAGTTCTTCCATTTTTGGCTTTTCCAGCATTTATATCATCTTCAACGAAGAAACTGAGTTCTATTGGTCGAGATCACGAATTCTTGAAAAACTGAATTCCTTGCCTTCGGGATTATTGCCTGAGGGAGTTCAACCTGCTCTCGGCCCCGATGCCACCGCTTTGGGACAGGTTTACTGGTATACCCTTGAAGGTCGAGATTCCAAGGGAAATCCAACCGGAGGCTGGGACCTGCATGAAATCAGATCGGCACAGGATTTCTACGTCAAATACGCTCTCAATGCGGTAGAGGGTGTATCTGAAGTAGCTTCTATCGGAGGTTATGTTCAGGAGTTTCAAATCGATGTAAATCCTGATGCGCTCAAAGCATTCAATATTCCACTGACGAAAGTCATGGAAGCGGTAAAGAAATCCAACCGTGATGTTGGAGCCAAAACCATCGAAATCAATCAAGCTGAGTATTTAGTAAGGGGCTTGGGTTACATCAAAAATCTAGAAGATATCGAAAAGGCAGTGGTTGCTGTACAGGACAATGTCCCTGTTCGAATCAAGGATATAGCTGTTGTTTCTTTGGGCCCTGCCAATAGAAGAGGTGCTCTGGACAAAGATGGAGCAGAAGTCGTTGGTGGTGTCGTTGTAGCAAGATATGGTGCTAATCCACTTGCTGTCATCCAGGATGTCAAAGGGAAAATCTCAGAAATCAGTTCCGGTTTACCTAAGAAAACATTGGTAAATGGCACCGAAAGTCAACTGACCATTGTGCCATTTTATGACCGATCTAAGTTGATTTCCGAAACTTTAGGAACACTGGAAGAAGCCTTGACTTTGGAGCTTTTGATTACCATTCTGGTAGTTATCGTGATGGTTTATAATCTAAGGGCTTCTCTGTTGATTTCCAGCTTATTACCAATATCCATTTTAATGGTATTCATCGCCATGAAGTATTTTGGTGTGGATGCCAACATCGTAGCCTTATCTGGGATTGCTATTGCTATTGGAACAATGGTCGATCTGGGAATTATTCTTTCAGAAAACATCATCAAACACATCGATGAGGCACCTGAGGAACAAAAACTGATTGACACCATTTTCAATGCTTCCTCAGAGGTGGCCACAGCGATACTGACAGCTGTTTCCACTACGATTGTCTCCTTTATTCCGGTATTTACTCTGGAAGCGGCAGAAGGCAAGTTATTTGGACCTTTGGCTTTCACAAAGACATTTGCCTTGGTAGCAGCATTGATTGTCTCCCTTTTGATTTTACCGAGTTTGGCACATTTCTTTTTCGGGATCAATCTGAAAAAATCAAAATTCCAAAAATTTATTCCCATAGCTCTTTTAGTTTTAGGAGTCATCAGCTTGTTTTTCGGATATACCTGGGCAGGTGTTATGCTTATCTTATTCGGAGCATTGAGTTTTGGAAAGTCCTATCTGAAGACTTCAGGCATTCCATTAAGCAAACGAACAAACAGCATTGTAGAAAATGCTGAACTCTATCTGGTGGTGATCGGGGTAGTTTGGTTATTAGCAAAATACTGGCTTCCACTTGGTCCTGCAGAGAGTCTATTGATCAATTTCATCTTCGTAGCACTATTGGTTGGATTGATTTTGGGGGCTTTTGCCATTCTAGAATACAATTACAAAAGCATCTTGAAATGGTGTCTGGACCATAAAACAGCATTTCTGAGTATTCCTGCAATCCAAATTCTACTTGCAGGAAGCATTTGGTTGGGAGTAAATGGCCTATTTGGATTCATCCCGAAAGGATTTGATGCCATAGGGGTCAATATTCGACCAACCAAAGTTTGGTATTCTTTGACCCATACTTTCCCTGGAATTGGAAAAGAGTTTATGCCATCCTTGGATGAAGGAAGCTTTCTGTTAATGCCAACCTCCATGCCCCATTCAGGGATTGAATTCAACGGTGAGGTAGTTTCAATGCTAGATATGATGCTGACAAATATCCCTGAGGTGGAATTGACAGTTGGTAAGTTGGGAAGGGTCGAATCGGCATTGGACCCTGCTCCTATCTCCATGTATGAAAATGTGATCAATTATAAACCTGAATACATTTTGGATGAAGATGGGTATCGCTTAAGGTTCCAAACCGATGACAAGGACCGATTCATTTTGAAATCCGGAGACACATTATCCAATCAGGATGCCATCGCAAAAGGAATTAAAAAATCACAATTGATTCCAGATGAGGATGGCTTGTACTATCGAAATTGGAGAAGCCATGTGAATTCCCCAGATGACATTTGGAATGAAATCATCAAAGTCACCAAAATTCCTGGAGTCACTTCAGCACCAAAATTACAGCCTATAGAAACGCGCTTGATCATGCTTCAAACTGGTATGAGAGCGCCTATGGGAATCAAGGTATATGGACCTGATTTACAAACGATTGAAAATTTTGGATTAAAGTTAGAAAGTATCCTGAAAGAAGTTCCTTCTGTCAAAGCAGAAGCAGCTTTCGCAGATAGAATTGTCGGCAAACCTTACTTGCTTTTGAATATCAAAAGAGATGAAATTGCCCGCTATGGATTAAACATCGAGGATGTACAGCAAACGATAGAAACTGCGATTGGAGGGATGAATATCACCAATACGGTGGAAGGTAGAGAGCGGTTCCCTGTTAGGGTTAGATATCCAAGAGAGCTAAGAGATGATCCCGAATCATTGGGAAAAATCTTGATTTCTACTCCTACCGGCGCTCAGATTCCTTTAGCACAGATTATCGATTTTGAATACCAAAGAGGTCCTCAAGCGATCAAAAGTGAGAATACCTTTTTGGTAGGTTATGTTTTGTTTGATAAAAGAGATGGTTTTTCTGAAGTCACAGTTGTCAATGATGCACAAAGGATGATTCAGAAAAAAATTGATTCCGGTGAATTGGAAGTTCCTGCAGGAATTAACTTTAAGTTTTCTGGAAGTTATGAAAACCAGGTTCGTGCAGAGAAACGTCTCTCGATCATCGTTCCTATAGTTCTGGGACTGGTATTTCTGATTCTTTATTTCCAATTCAAATCCGTGACGACCTCCTTGATGGTATTTACCGGAATTGCGATGGCATTTAGTGGTGGATTTATGATGCTCTGGTTTTACGGACAAGATTGGTTCGCAAATTTCAGTCTCTTCGACACCAATATCAGGGAATTATTCCAGATGAAAACAATCAACTTGAGCGTGGCTGTTTGGGTAGGTTTTATTGCCCTATTTGGGATTGCAACAGATGACGGAGTATTGATGGCGACTTATTTGGATCAAAGTTTTGAACGCAACAAAACAGATAACCTGAAGGGAATTAGAGAAGCAATCATTGAAGCTGGACAAAGACGGATCAAACCCGCAGTTATGACTTCTGCGACCACTATCATTGCCTTATTACCGATTCTCACCTCAACAGGACGGGGTTCGGATATCATGATCCCAATGGCTATCCCTGCATTTGGAGGGATGATCGTTGCGGCCATTACCTATTTCATTGTTCCGGTTCTATACAGTATCAGGGAAGAGTATAAACTCAAAAAAATCAGCAAATGAAAAATCATATAAATAAATGGTTCTTCTCCTTCCTCCTGGTGATTTTCACTAGCATTTCTGCCTATAGCCAATCACTGAATGACTATCTGAAAATTGCGGCGGAGAACAATCCCGGTTTGAAAGGAAGTTATAAGGAATTTGAAGCTGCTTTAGAAAAGGCAGCACAGGTCAGAAGCCTTTCCGACCCTACGATTTCTTTTGGATACTTTATTTCTCCAGTAGAAACACGCGTGGGGCCTCAGCGGGCAAGACTTTCCCTAAACCAGATGTTCCCATGGTTTGGAACTTTGAAATATTATGGAAAAGGTTCTGAAGCTTTGGCGGAAGCCAAATTCCAATCTTTTATCGATGCCAAGAATAAACTTTTTTTCAACGTCAGTTCTGCCTATTATCCACTTTATGAATTAGAACAATTCATCGAAATCGAAAAAGCGAATATAGAGATCCTTCAAAACTATAAAGCATTAGCTACGAATCAGTTTTCGAATGGCAAAGGATCGATGGTTGATGTTTTGAGAGTGGATATTATGCTAAAGGATGCTGAAACGAATCTTAGCATCTTGGAAAAACAAAGAAAACCATTGCTCTCAACTTTCAACAAACTGCTAAATCGAGATGAAAATGAAGTCGTAGAAATTGAAGACTTCCAACATGAAGAAAATATTCCTAATGAGTACAGAAGAGATTCTCTGCTGGAATCCAATCCAATTCTACAGGAATTTGATTTTAAAATTGCCGCAGCAGAATCGAATGAGCGCACAGCTGCCAGCCAATCTATGCCAAAAATCGGAGTGGGTTTGGATTATGTTTTTGTGGGCAAAAGAGAGGATATGATGGTGGATAACAATGGGGAAAATGCCTTTATGCCAATGGTTTCCATGAGCTTGCCAATTTTCTCAGGAAAATATCAAGCTGCAAAAAAAGAAGCTCAGTTGATGCAAGAGGCCTATCGATATCAAAAAGAGGATTTTGAAAACCAATTGATAACCTCCTATGAGAAGTTGGATTTTGGGATTACCAAACAGCAGGAATTGATTGAATTGTATGAAGAACAAATGGAGCAAACTAAGCAATCATTGGAATTGCTGTATACTGCTTATTCCAATTCCGAAAGTTCAATCGAGGATGTGTTGCAAATGCAGCAACAGTTATTGAAATATCAAAAATTAAAAGTGACTGCCGAAACAGCACTAAAAATAAACATTGCGGAAATAGATTATCTCACTGCAAAATCATTTGACCAATGAAAAAGCTACAAAAACATGTTCTGATCATATCTATCGGGATGCTATTCACAGGGCTATTGGTAGGTTATCTTATTTTTGGAAGTTCTACTTCTCAAGATGAACATAATCACGACCTGACCGAAGTTAATGGCGTCTGGACCTGCTCCATGCATCCTCAGATCAAACAAAATGAACCCGGAAGCTGTCCCATTTGTGGAATGGACTTAATCCCTTTAGAAAGTGATGATGAATCTATAGATCCACTTGCCATCAGCATGTCTCCTACCGCCATGCAATTGGCAAATGTTCAGACAGCAATCGTCGGAAATTCCCGTGCCAATAAATCTGTCAAGCTAAGTGGGAAAGTTCAAGCTGATGAACGCCTCAATTACACTCAAACGTCACATATTCCCGGGCGAATCGAGGAATTAAAAGTGAATTTCACTGGTGAGTTTATCAGGAAAGGTCAGGTGATCGCAAGTATCTATTCTCCAGAGTTGACAACAGCTCAAAATGAATTATTGCAGGCAGCAAAAATACAAGGGTCACAACCTGAACTATTCCAAGCTGCCAAAAACAAATTGAAAAACTGGAAAGTCTCGGATGCCCAGATCTCAGAAATCATTAGCAACAATACGGTTTTAAGAAACTTCCCAATCAGAGCCAATGTCTCCGGGTACGTGACTGAGAAATTAGCCAACCTCGGAGATCACCTCATGCAGGGACAAGCGATATATGAAGTGGCAGACCTTTCTCGGGTTTGGGTGTTATTTGATATTTATGAGACTGATCTTTCTTGGATCGAAGTGGGAGATGAAATTGAATATAGTATCCAATCTCTGCCAGGGGAAACATTTACAGGCAAAATCAGCTACATCGACCCTTTGATTGACCCAGCTTCAAGAGTTGCTAAAGCAAGAATTGAAGTTTCAAACCCTAAAGGCAAATTTAAGCCGGAAATGTTTGCTTCGGGCACTTTCAAGGCAGCTTTAAACTCCAATACTGCAACGCTTTCAGTACCCAAATCTGCTGTATTATGGACCGGAAAAAGATCTGTTGTCTATGTAAAAAATACTTCAGAAAATAGCATCAGCTTTAAACTTCGAGAAGTAACCCTTGGTCCATCACTTGGAGATACCTATGTAATTGAAGAGGGTTTACAAGGTGGAGAAGAAATTGCAATTAATGGAACATTTAGTATAGATGCTGCTGCACAATTAGCGGGGAAACCAAGCATGATGAGTCCTAATGGAAATGAAGTTATGAGTGCAAGTCAAAACTCATCGGTTTCTTCAATTTCTATTTCAAAAGAAGCTAAAAATGATCTAAAACCAGTTTATGAGAACTATCTAAAATTAAAAGATGCATTGACCAAAGATGAACTGAATGACTCCAAAGAAGCTGCAAAATCAATGGAGGAGTCCATAAACAAGGTTAGTATGGCTCTTTTTACTGGAGATGCTCATACTCTATGGATGACATTCGAAGGCAATCTCAAAAAGAGTTTGACAGCTGCGAAAACTGCTAAAAATATAGATGAGCTAAGAAAATATTTTCAGAATATATCGAACGAAATGGTCCGGATGACTGAGCAATTTCATGCTTATTCAGGAACTTTGTATGTACAACATTGCCCTATGGCCGATAGCAATAAAGGCGCAGATTGGCTGAGCTTGGATCAGAATATTGTCAATCCTTATTTCGGAAAAGCTATGCTCACTTGTGGAGAAGTCACTAAAACCTTGAATTAACCCCAACCAAATAAACCATTCTTATGCGTAAAAACAATCAATATTATACCCGGAGGATTCATCGTTTCCTTGGCGTGTTTATTGGGATCCAATTCTTCTTTTGGACCCTGAGTGGTTTGTATTTCAGCTGGACCGATATAGATGAAATCCATGGAGATCACTTTCACTCAGAACACATGATGCATCAATCGGTGAATGATTTGATTGAGCCGAGCAAAATGGATTCTACGTTACAGATCTCTACCATGGAGCTCAGATTTGTCAACTATCAGCCTTATTATTGGATTAACTCCGAGCAACTATATAACGCCCAAACTGGTGAGCTCAAACCTGAAATTACTGAGGAAGAAGCCAAGGAAATTGCTAAAATCTATATCAAGGGGGATTTAGGAATCAAATCAGTGGAATATCTGACTGAAACAGGTTCACACCATGAATTCCGAGGTAGCCCTTTACCTGCTTATGCAATCCATTTTGACCAAGCTGAAAATCTTGTTGCATATATCGATGCTAAAAGCGGTGCCTTTCAAAAGGTAAGACATAGAAGCTGGAGATGGTTTGATTTCCTCTGGATGTTCCATACCATGGATTATGCCGGTCGGGATAATTTCAACAATCTGCTTTTGAGAGCATTTTCATTATTCGGTCTGGCAACAATCGCATCAGGCTTTACACTCTTCTTTATGACTATGAAAAAGAAAAGAAAATACTATAAATAAGAAATCAGTTAAACATGAAAATTCTAACGAAAACCCTATTCATTACACTATCTATCAGCTTGGCAATTGCCTGTAAGCAAAACACCCAAAATGAAGAAACAGAGGTAAATCTGGAACACAATGAACAAATGGATCATAGCTCCAAACCTACTGCTGGAGTTTCTTTTGAAAATGAAAATGTCTCTGCTATCGTGAACTCTTATTTAGCTTTAAAAGATGCTTTGGTAGAAACAGATGGAGAAAAAGCAAAAAGTGCAACAAGTGAGTTGGTTTCAATTCTTGCAACTTCCAACCTAGAAGGAATTTCGGAAATGGAAGTTGAAGTGAAGAAAATTACAGAAACAGCAGACCCAGAAGTTCAGAGAACATCATTCGATGTAATTTCTAATCAAATGGTTCAATTGGTTAAAAACTCTGTATTGACTGAAGGCAAACTTTATAAACAATATTGCCCGATGGCAAAAAATAATGAAGGGGCCTTTTGGATTAGTGCATCCAATGAAATCAGAAATCCATACTTTGGAGATAAAATGCTGAAATGTGGATCTGTAGAAGAGGAAATTTAGAAAAAAGCCCGATTAATTTAACGCGATGAGCCTCGAATGTCTTCGAGGCTTTTTTCTTTCAGGTTTCAATTTAAATTAAACCTGACCCCCAGAAACCCTCTGATTCCTTGATTCGGAGCGAAAACATAGGTGGGGTCAAATGTCAATGCATTTGGATTTTCAGGAGTAGGCATCACAGATCCATCCGGATTAAATACCACATTTTTATCAAAAGGATCAAATGATCTTGCAATACTATTAGCAGGAGGCGTGAAATTAAGCAGGTTTTTCACCCCACCATAAATTTGCCAATTTTCCCCAATACTTTTGGTCAACTGAATATTCTGAATACTCCACCAGGGAGAATATTCTGATCTTTCATCCAAATCACCCAATAGCGGTAACCTCATTGGGCTATAAACATTTCCTGTATAATCAACTGACAATCCTAAATTGGTAATTTCATATCCTACAGACCAAACTCCTGAAAATCTTTCAGTTAATAATTGTCGGCTTGTGATTCCTTCTTCTTCAATGGAAACATCCATCAGGGTAGCTCCTGATGTAATCGTCAAACCATTCGCCCAGGCCATGTCCACGTTTAGAGAAACACCCTTAGAAACAGCCGAACCGTAAAGGTTTGCGTAAATAATCTGGTTGGGATTCGTTTCATAATCAGGGATTATTCGGTTAGTAAAGTGGGTATAAAATGCCGTAGCATCAAAACCTATAAAGTTTCCTTTGTCAGAAAAAATTTTCTTGACCAGGTTAATATTGGTATTCCAGCTTTGCTCCGGTTTTAATTCTTCTGCAAATACAACTTCCCTTGCCCCAGTAAGTGCTGCATGATCTTCAGTAAATACATTTGCAACTCGAAACCCATTTCCTACTGATACTCTTAATGTCGTGGTTTTGTCAAAGGAAGATAACTTGTAGTTAAACCTCGGAGAAAAAATGGTACCGTGAACTGAATTATAATCATACCTGGCTCCTAACAGGATGCTTTGGGTATCATGAATTTTTATTTCATCCTGAACAAAAATTCCGGGTAAATGAATAACAGAAGGTTGATTCTTAATTCCTTCTTCAGAACTAGTAACTGGAGTATCATCGTCATAAAATGTATATCGATAGGCCAATCCTGTTAAAATGTTATGTTTTTGAACTTCTCTAGTCCAAGTTAATTGCCCAAAACCTATGATCTGATCTGCATTGAAAACCGTGGTTCCATAAACTGAATTCTGACGATGTCCGTTGGCAGAAAACATAAAATTAATCTGCTCTCTGGTGGGTAATTCATAGGTACCAAACGTTTCCCAACGACTAGTAAAAATACTTTCGCCATAAATTTCATCTCCTCCCCTAAAACTCTTGTTCCAGTCCATTTCTCCTCCCCAGCGATCTTCATAGACGTAGCGACCAGCTAGATTAAAAATCCTATTTTCCTTCCTTTTCAAATTGAATTTTTGGAAAATGGAAATTCGCTTGGAAAGCGTAAGATCTGTAAATCCATCTCCATTATTATCAATTGGATTATCATAATAAAAGGAACTAATTCCAGTTAAGGACTGGACTTTGTCTCCAAATTGACTTCGAAATCCAAGATCAGCATTGACTTCTCCCCATCCAGTAGCAAATCCATCAAAAGAAAATAAAGGAGCAGAATCAGGGTTTTTAGTGATAACATTTATTAATCCGCCTACCGCTTCAGATCCATACAGCGTAGATGCAGGCCCTTTGACCACTTCCATTCTGTTGATCAGGGACTGAGGTATTCCTGTCAATCCGTAAACTGTGGCCAAGCCGGAAACAATCGGCATTCCATCAATTAAAACCATGGTATAAGGTCCTTCCAATCCATTTATATGAATATCTCCCGTATTGCAGACATTACAGTTGATCTGAGGACGGACTCCATTGACATTTTGAAGAGATTCGAATACTGAAGGAGTAGGATTCGCTCTAAAGAAATTTGCAGAATATACCTCCACTGGAACAGGTGAATCCAATTTAGAAACTTCCTGCATCGTACCACTTACCACAACCTCTTCTAATCCAGCATCCATATATTCCATCTCAAATATTAATTCTTTGACATCTTTCATAGGAATTTTAAAAATTTTACTTGAAGTCATGAACCCAATACTAGAAACCTGAATCGTGTAAGTTCCCTCTTCTTTAACCAAAATCTTGAATCGACCATTTTGATCGGTAACAGCTCCATTACTTGTTCCTTTTAATAAGACATTGGCAAATTCCAAGGGCTCATTATTGCTCAGAACCTTCCCTTCCACCCAATATTCTTGAGCCAGTCCATTCACAGAAATGGCAGTGAAAATTAGAATAAAAAGAAACCTATAAACCATATATTCAGTACTTTGGAAAGTATTAGACATTACAAAAGTAATTTGTTAGATTATTCTAACAAAATTGTTTTCGAAATATTTTTATAATATTTGACGACTAAATCATTTGACATGGCTTCCCAAACTGAAGAAAACTACCTAAAGTCATTATTTAATCTCGCTAATGAAGCTGGTGAGGTCAACATCTCTGAACTTGCTCAACAAATGCAGGTAAGCATGCCTACGGTAAATAGCATGGTTAAAAACTTGCAAAAAAGCGGTTGGTTGATCTATGAAAAATATAAACCAGTAACTTTGACGCCTGAAGGTCAAAAAGAAGCGGCTCTGATTATTCGAAAGCACCGGCTCACCGAGATGTTTTTAGTGAATAAAATGGGCTTTGGATGGGAGGAGGTCCATGAGATAGCAGAACAGATAGAGCATATTCATGCTCCCAAGTTTTTTGATAGAATGGATGAAATGATGGGGCATCCTTTATTGGATCCACATGGCTCCCCAATTCCAGATAAATTCGGAAGAATCCAAGAAGTAAATTATACGACTCTTTCTAAATGTAAAACTGGACAAATTGTAAATTTGGCTGCGTTAACGAATTCATCAACAGAATTCTTAGAGTTCTTAAATAGTCGTGAATTAAGTCTTGGCAAAGAGCTTAAGATCATTTCTAAAGAATCGTATGACCAGAGTATGGTTGTAAACTATGAGGGTCATCCTTCAGAGACTTTAAGCGAAAAAGTAAGTGATAGGCTGCTTGTAAGAGTCATTGGCTAAGTATTATTTCAAGTAACATATTCAGTATTATAAATACACTCCTACTATTCCTTTTAGGGTTTGTTCTTGGAGTTTTCCTCCTGAAAAAAGTTTTCATCAAAAAGTAATTATCCCACGTCTATTAGTATTTCCATCCCCTATTTGCTTTCTTCTCTGCTTGGAATTTTTTGGATTTAAGCCGTTTTTCAATTGCTCCTTTTCCAGGTTTCGTAGCTTTTCTGACTTTTTTCTTTTCAAGTCCTTTCTTGATTAGCTTATAAAATTTCCGAATTGCAATTTCTTTATTCTGAAGCTGAGAACGTTTCTCCTGCGCTTGAACTTTCAAAATTCCATCCTCTGTAAGTTTACTTTTCAACTTTTTTAATAGTGTCTCCTTCTCTTCTTCTGTTAATAGCTTTGATGCTTTCAAATCAAATGATAATTGAACTTTAGATTCAACCTTATTTACATTTTGACCACCAGGCCCACTGCTTCTGGAAGTTTGGAATAACAATTCCGACAAAAAGTCTCCGGTCTCTATCCTTTTACTTACTGACTGCATCGAAATAAAGTTTGTCTTTAATACTCAAAGTATCAATTTTCAACAAGTTACTACCTTTCGCTCAAATGAAATCATCACCTACCATCACTGGATAAAAATGCCCAGTTTAATTTTCCCATAAAAAATTAAGAAAAATGCTAATTTGAAATCAGTTTCAATTCTCACCCTATTAACAAACCCAAAATTTTATGAAAAACAGAAGAGAATTTTTAATCAAATCCGCACTTGGTGCTGCAGGATTAGTAGCCGCCCCTGCATGGCTTCAGGGAGCACCTTCCATTCTCAAATCATATAACAAACCAAATTCCTTGATTAACGGAGTTCAAATTGGTTGCATTACTTATTCGTTTCGTTCTATGCCGGATCAAAGTGCAGAGGCAACACTTAAATATGTGACCGATTCAGGTTTAAATGCGATTGAATTGATGGGTGGCCCTGCAGAAAGTTTTGCCGGAATGCCAAATTCCCCAGTTAACCGTATGCGGATGTTTCAGTTAATGGGAAAACAAAGACAGGGTACAGAACTCACCAGTGATGAAAAGTCGGAGTTAGCTGAAATGAGAGCTGCTGGCGAAGCTTATAACAAAGAAGTAGCAGAATGGAGAGCTAAAGTAGATATGAAAAAATTTGAAGATCTACGAAAAATGTACAAAGCAGCAGGTGTCAGCATTTATGCATTTAAGCCAAGTGCTTTCGGTAAAAATAATACAGATGCAGAAATCGATTACGGCATGAAAGCTGCAAAAGCTCTAGGAGCCTCACATGTCACGTTAGAACATCCTTCAGATGATGCCCATACCTTAAAGTTGGGTAAAATGGCAGAAAAACATAAAATCTCTGTCGGCTACCACGGACATGAACAAGAGACCTTCACATTTTGGGACACCGCTATTGCACAAAGCCCAAGAAATGGTTTAAATCTAGACGCTGGACATTATATAGCTGCAGGTAATACAGATCTTATTCCACTGATTGAAAAGCAACATAAGCATATTCTAAGTATGCATACTAAGGATAGACAAACTCCAGCAAATGGTAAAGGCAATTTGGCATGGGGAAATGGAGATACCCCTATTCCTGAATTGCTTACATTGATGAAAACCAATAAATATAAATTCCCTGCAACCATTGAACTGGAATATGAAATTCCGGCAGGTTCAGATGCAGTCAAAGAAGTCCAAAAATGTGTCGGATTCTGTGAAAAAGCACTTTCCTGAATATTAGTTTCATAAAAAAAAGACCACAGCTTTCGCTGCGGTCTTTTAATTTGGTGATGTTTGGTATTTTATTATTTCGCAAACATAGTAAACATCCACATTCTTTTCTCAATATCTGCTACAAAAGCTGTTAACATATCTTCTGTAGCGATGTCTCCTGCCTCACCTGCCTCTTTAGCAACTTTTCTGTGAGACTGCGCTAGGATGCCTAATCCATCAATTACATGTTTTACACATTCGTCGCCGTTACTAACATCTGTGATCTCTTTATGAATACTATTTTTCAAATAATCAGAATAAGCATGTAATGGTCTAAATCCTATTGTTACTACTCTTTCTGCTAAATCATCAATGTTCTGATAGAGTTTAGTATACAATTCTTCAAACTGAACGTGTAAATCAAAGAAATTCTCACCTTTAACATTCCAATGAAATCCTCTCACATTTTGATAGAATACATGATAATCTGAAAGCAGATCGTTCATGTTTGCAGCCAAGCTCTTCATGGCCTTATCATCTAACTTTAAATGGTTTGCAAGTGTTGCTTTATTAGTAGTCATTATATTAGTATTTGTTAAGTTATTCATGCTTATATAAGTGCAAGGTCTTAGCCAAAGAAAGGCATTCAAAAGAATCCTTTACTTTCAATCTAAAGGCCCTTAGATTCTATTGAAATGCTCTTATTAAGCAACACAAACTATTTTTTGCTTTTGAATTCAATTTTTCCCATCCTATTCATGGTAGAAAAAGATTCCCCAATCTGTTGAAATTTTAAGACAAAAAAATAGCCTTCAGGAAGAAGGCTCAAAAATCATAGGCTGTCAGGGTTTTATAAATCATATTGTTTCATTTTATTAAAAAGTGTTTTACGATCAATTCCTAATTTTTTCGCAGCCTTCGTTCTGTTGTATTTTACTTCTTCAAGAACTTTTCTTAAAACTTCTACTTCAGCCTCAGCCGCAGCATCTTTCAAACTAACAGGGCTCTTTTTAGAAGAAGAGTTACCAGTAACATTCGAATCATCAGAATTTGAATCTGTGAAATTAAATTTTCTTGCATAAACTACTTCGGGAGGCAAAGCTGAAACTGTCATTTTATCTCCATCTGTCAAAAGAGTTGCTCTCCTTATTACGTTAAGCATTTCTCGAAGATTTCCCGGCCATACATATTCTTTAAAAACTTGCATGACCTCTTCATCAAAACCCTGAACTGATTTATTCAACTCTTCATTTGAAAGTTCTAAAAAATGCAAAGCAAAGGCTTCAATATCATCGACCCGTTCCCTTAATGGTGGAACCGTTATACTAAATTCATTAAACCTAAAGTACAGGTCCTCCCTGAATTTATTTTCCTGAACAGCCTTTCTTAAATCTTCATTAGAAGCCACTATAATTCTAACATCAATGGATTTATCTTTGGTCCCTCCTATCCTTCTAAGCTTTCTTTCCTGTACTAATCTCAAAAGGCCAACTTGTACTTCATATGATAAATTTGAAATCTCATCTAGAAAAATAGTTCCTCCATCAGCCAATTCAAATTGCCCGGGCTTTTCGGCATGAGCTCCAGTAAAAGAACCTTTTTCATGTCCCCAAAGCTCACTTCCTGCAAGTTCTTTTGTCAAAGCACCACAATCAACTGCTATAAAAGGTTTACCTGCGCGTTCACTTTGATCATGAATCAATCTCGCAATGTTTTCTTTACCTGCGCCACTTTCCCCATAAATCACCACACTCAAATTTGTAGGGGCTACAAGTTTAACCTCTTTATAGAGTTTTTTAGATTCTTTACCTGTTCCTTTTAGAAAATTGGAATTAGCTTCAGTTTTCTCTTTTTTTCCTTTAGGCTTCGAATCAGCTTTGTTAATAGTAACAGAGTTTACTTTTGATTCTTTTTGAGCAGCTAATGCTCTTTCAATCAAACTTAAAATTTCATCTGGAAATAATGGTTTTGTCACATAATCAAAAGCCCCTTTTTTTATTACCTCCACTGCAATTTTTACATCAGCATAGCCAGTGATTATAGCTACTTGTGTTCCAGGAGATATGATACGGACTTTAGCCAAAACATCTCGACCTTCCATATCACGCAATTTAAAATCGCAAAAAATGAGATCATAATAGGTGTTTTTCACCATTTCAAGTCCGTCTTTTCCTGAAATGGTAGTTTCGACATCATAGCCTTTTTTTGTTAAAAAGCGCTCCAGTAATTGGCAAATGTCAATATTATCATCGATTACAAGAATCTTTGCCATAGGTTGAATTTAATTTTTTGAAATATCTTTTTTGATAATATGCTCTAACCTAGCCAAATTAAAAGGTTTGCTAAGAAAATGAATTGCTCCAGAACTCAATGCTTCATCCCGAGCCTCTTGGTGATCAAATGCACTCATCATAATTACTTTTAATGAATCAAAATCATGAGACCACTTTTTTAATTCTTTCAAGCCATTTCCATCTGGTAAATTAACATCCAGAAATATGAAATTAGGACTTCTTTCACCTACCAATCTTCTTCCTTCAGATAGAGTTCCTGCCGAAAAAACCTCAAACCCCTTCCTTGCAAGAAATCTAGCTAACAGTGTTCTGATTTCTAATTCATCATCTACCACAAGGATCACATTATTCTTCATCACATTTCGACATTTGGAATAGTTCATTGAGTTAAATACTCAGATTATCTTTTTGGGTTGTCATAAAAATAATTAAATGAAAAGGTACAATCATAAACTGTACCTTTTCAAATTCTCAAAACCTTACTTCACTTTTTCTTTAGAAACTTCTTTTGCTTTATCTTTTGCTGTCTGCAAAGCAGTTTTTGTAGCATTTAAACCTTCCTGACTTGCAGATAATAGTTTAGATTTTAAATCACCAGCGATACTTGTCAGATCCGTCAATAAACCATTTAGCTTTTCTTTCTGAGGTTCATACTGATCCTTATTCTTGTATAAATAGGCTCCCACCATTGCTCCAGTGATTAATCCGCCTATCCACATTGTTGTATTCATTACTTGCTTATTCATATTGATTCTTTTTGATTTAAATTAAATAATTGATTTCTATAACAGAAAAGACCATTAAGTCTCTAGTTAAAATTGAGTTGTATTAATATTGAAAGGGTAACAAATCCATTTAAATACCTTTGCCACTTATCAATCTAAATAGAACTGCTATCACGGCTAGTACAAGCAAAACATGTATTAATCCAGTTGCGCTGTATGCAAATACACCGATCAACCACCCTATTAAGAGAATAACTGCGATGAAATATAAAAGAGAGCTCATGCTTATATAGTTTTGGTTTAATTTTTATTTATTAAAGTAAAACCAATGTGCATGCCTAGATAATGGTTTTTTGAAAAAAGGGCTCTGAGCCAGAAAAAAACGTGTTTTTTGTAATTATTCTTGTTATTAAAATTTAGAAGCCTAACAGATATGAGAAATAAATTCCCCAAATCTGGTAATTCCCAGATTATTGAAGAGAGCAATCCATCATTAAACAGGATTAAGCTTTATGCAATCATCTCTTTATTTCTGATTATCATTGGAAGTGGTATTTCCTATTGGACTTCTGAAAGAATCGGTTTTTATACGTCTGCGTTAATAGAAACCCAGGATATTTTGCAAAGAACAAGTGAGCTATACGCTAGTATTTTGGAAAGAGAAACAAACCTCAGAGGTTTTGTAATTACTGGTAATGAAAACTTCCTGACAAACTATAGACAATCCTTAATAGATGCTCAAAAGTTATTGGATAAGCTTAAGGATTTAACCTTAAAAAATCCAGTCCAACAAAAAAACCTAAGCGACCTAGAAAAATTGATCAATGAAAGAGTTATGGTTTTTGAACAGACTATCAATTATTATAGGAAAAACGGAAGTTTAGATGGCTTTGTCAGCCAATTGAGAGTAGGAAATGCATTAAGTGGATACAGGGATATCAAGGAAATTGTAAGAACCATCAATGATGAAGAAAACAGATTATTTGTAGAAAGAAATAAATCTTTACTCAATAATATTAATGCCCTACCCTTTATTGTTGGCTTAATTTCTTTATTTTCTATTTCTGTAGGAGTCATTACTTTATTTTCGATTTTTCACTACAATAAAGTTCAGAAACTCGCTGCGAAAAGAATAAAAAACTATCAGGAGCAACTACAAGAACAATTATACCTTTTAGATGATTCTAACAAAGAATTAGAGCAATTCGCCTATGTTGCCTCCCACGATTTACAGGAACCTCTACGGAAAATCACAGCCTTCTCGGACTTATTAGTTGATCAATACTCAGAAAAATTAGATGAAGAAGGAGATCTATATCTAAATAGAATTACTGCAGCAGCCAATCGAATGAGACGATTGATTACTGATTTACTCGAATATAGCCGGGCAGGTAGAATCTCTGAGGAAGAAACAGGGGAAATAGATCTTCAACAAGTTATAGATACTGTTTTAGAAGATCTTGAAATTGCGATTCTTGAAAAGAAAGCAATTATTGAAGTGGAAGAATTTCCCAAGGTAATAGGAAAAGAAACAGAGTATAGAATGGTATTTCAAAACTTGATTTCTAATGCATTAAAATTTTCTAAACCTGGTGAAACTCCCGAAATTAAAATAAAATGTAGTTTAGCTGATAAAAAAGAAATTGATGAGCATACTCAGCTAGATGGTAATTCCAAATATTATAAAATCACAGTTGAGGATAATGGTGTTGGCTTTGAAAAAGACTATTCTGAAAAGATTTTTGCAATTTTTCAGAGATTGCATGGAAGGGATGCTTTTGAGGGTACAGGTATTGGATTATCTATTTCAAAAAAAATCATCGAAAAATTTAATGGCGTTATTTATGCTTCTAGTCAACCGGGAAAAGGATCTGTTTTCACTATCTTAATACCTATCATAAAAAAAAATACTACTAAAGTGTAAGTATTAAAATTTGATTTTAATTAGATAGTGGTTTATTCAAAAAAATCAAATTGATTTCTTTACTCATATATTTCCATGCTTGTGAAAAGACCAATTAACATACTTATTGCTGAAGATGATGATGATGATAAATTATTAATCATTAAGGCATTCCAAAGAACTCTTCCAAAAGAAAGTGTCACCTGTGTTGCAGATGGTGAGGCTTTATTGCAATATCTAAATAAAGCATCTCCATTTGATAAAATGGATAATTATTCAATCCCGGATATCATTCTGTTGGATTTAAACATGCCTAAAAAAGATGGGCGAGCTGCTCTTGCAGAAATAAAAAGTCATGACGAATTTAAGAAAATCCCAGTCATCATTTTTACAACTTCTAATCTGAAAGATGACATAGAAATCACCTATAAAATGGGAAGTAATAGCTATATCACTAAACCTGGATCTTTTGAAGGTCTGGTAAAAGTTGCAAAAGAAATAGAAAATTATTGGTCTAAAACGGTGATGTTACCAGTCTAAAAACAATTTTTATGAGTTCAGAAAAAATCCGCATTCTTTATGTTGATGATGATCCAGATGACTTAATACTTTTTTCAAATATTCTGAAAAGAATAAAAGAACCTGAATATCAAATTTTTTCTGCCACATCATATAATGAGGCACTTACCAAGGCTAAAGAGCATTATGATGTCTATTTAGTGGATTATAAGTTGGGGAAAGAGACAGGTCTCGATTTGATCCAAAAAATCAAATCATTACAAAAACATGCGCCGGTAATCATGCTAACCGGTATGAATACAGGAAGTATTGATAAAGAAGCTATGGAGCTCGGAGCTTCTGATTATTTGATAAAAGGTGAGTTTGATGCCCGTACACTTGACCGTACACTACGGTATGCGATCCGGGATTCCCAACTAATGGAATCTTTGGATAATGCGGCAATGAAATTCAGGATGATTTTTGAACGGGCAGGAGATCCATTTTTGCTGATGGATGGATCAAGTAAAATATTAGAAGCAAACCCGACATTTATTAATAAATTCGGAATTGAACCCCATTCTGATGATTCTGGAGAGGGTTATTTTTTTTGTGATTACTTTGTCGACAAAATAAGCCGACTCATTTTTATGGATGTATTAGGTAAAAAATCTGAACTCTATGATCTTGAGACAGAACTTAAAATAAATGAAAACCTCACCATTAATTCACTAATCAGCATTGTAAAGCAAGATTCAAATCTCTTTCATGTCATGATCAAAGATCTTTCAGCCATGAAAGCTAAAGAGGAGGAAGAACTAAACTTAAAAAAATTCTCCTCCACTGGAAGGATTGCAAGATTATTAGCACATGAAGTTAAAAACCCGCTAACTACCATTGTCCTTTCAGCAGATCAATTACAAATGGAACTTCCTGAAGAAGTGCTAAATGAAAGCGGTGATCTGATCGAAGTTATTCAAAGAAACTGTAACCGAATAAATCAACTGGTAACTCAATTATTAGAAAGTACACGGTTTTCAGAACTTGATATTGGCAATCATTCTATCAATGAATTGCTAGATGAGGCCCTAGAACAAGTTAAAGACCGAATTCAAATCAAAGGTTTTGAAATAAAAAAAGAATATCAAAATGATGTGTGCAATATTGATGTTGACGCTGAAAAAGTAAAAATCGCACTTATTAATTTACTGGTAAATGCTGTAGAAGCATTGCCTAAAAATGGAGGGAAGCTCTATTTAAAAACCTATATAAAAGATGAGCTTTGTCGCCTTGAGATACAGGATAATGGGATAGGAATTCCAAAAGAAAATCTTGAAAGGTTATTTGAACCCTTTTACACCAGCAAAGAAGGCGGGTCAGGTTTAGGTCTTACAAACACACAAAATATCATTTTAAGTCATGGCGGTTCGATTCGTGTGAAAAGTGAAGAAGGAACCGGTACAACTTTTATCATTAGTTTCAACCTAAGTTCTTAAGTCATTCTTTTTTAATTTTTTAGATCATGGAATTCAAGGGGAAATTGGAAAGTTTTGAATTCAATCACTGGAGTTTTCATGTGCCTGTTCCCGATGACATTTCTAAAAAAATAATAGATGATTTTAACCGAAGAGTATTAGTTAAAGTCAATGGTGAAGGTCCTTGGCATATGGCTTTGATGAAGTCAAAAGATTATTGGTATATTTTAATAAATCAAGAAATCCGAAAAGCCCAAAGATTAGAAACTGGAGATTTAATTTCAATTTCCTTAGAGAAAGACAACAGTGAATATGGACATGAGTTACCTGAAGAATTTCAAGTATTGCTTGATCAGGATGAAGAAGGGGCCGACTTTTTCAAATCTTTAACTCCTGGTAAACAACGAAGCTTGGTATATATCGTCACCAAAGTAAAAAGTCCTGAAAGCAGAATGAAAAAATCTCTAGCTATCATGCACCACCTCAGATTGTCGAAGGGCAAGTTAGATTTCAAGCAATTAAATGAGATGATCAAATATTACAATAATATGTGAAGATCTGCTTGCCAGAAATAGGTTTAAGCCAGTTAATTAACCTCAATTCAAGATTGAAAAGAAACTAGAGCAAAAATAGTATATTAAAAAAGGGACTTTAGAGTCCCTTTTCAGTTTCATGATGTTTTCACTTCAAATTTTTTCTTTCTTGCTTCCTTATTGGCAGCCTTTTTTGGCCTACTTGCTCCGAAAGTTCCTCGATTTGTCTTTCCTTTTTTTGTTTTAATATCTCCTTTTCCCATAATTTATTTGGTTTAATTTGATGTGACCAAATTTAAAAAACAGCTAAAAAAATATCAAGAATGATCTCAACAGAGGTTTACTGAAAGTTTATCTTAAAATTCTCTTGTCTCTGTTAAGTGGAATTTTCATATTTCAAAAACTATGGAAAAATTACCTGAAATAAATTGTGATCTAGGGGAAGGAATTCCTTCAGAAAGTCAGATATTCCCTTGGATTGATGCTGCCAGCGTTGCTTGTGGGGGACATTTTGGTGATCAGTTTAGCATTGAGAAAACCCTTCTGTTAGCCAAGAAATTCGAGAAAAAAGTAGGTGCGCATCCCTCCTATCCAGACAAGAAAAATTTTGGGAGACAATCCTTAGAAATTTCAAATAATGAATTGATGATAAGTATTCAAATGCAGATCAATCTATTTGAAGAAGTTTTAAAAAAAGTCGGATTAGAATTCGATCATATCAAATTTCATGGAGCCTTATACAATAATGCTGCAGCAAACCAAGAACTTGCTGATTTCCTTACGGATTTCCTAAAATCAAATTATCCACAAATACCAGTTTTCACTCCTCCAAAATCCCAAATGGAGTTTTTTTCAAAACAAAAAGGATTATTGACAAGAAGTGAGGTTTTTGCTGATAGGGCCTACAATCCTGATTTAACTTTGGTTTCAAGAAAAACCCCAGATTCCTTATTGAGCGACGAAAAAAGTATTTTAAGACATTTAAGTCAAATTTTTGAAAATGAGGAAATTAAATCAATAGATGGTTCCAAAATACCTGTAAAAGTTGATACCTTTTGCTTCCATGGTGACAATCCTGGATTGGAACAATTTCTTCCAAAAATTAGAAAAACATGGTGGGATTGAATTTAGAATATTACATAATCACTCCTAAATTGTCTGAGGTAAAATGGAATGAGGAGATTTCAGACTATTTGCTTCAAAAACAAGTTGCTTTGAAAAAGCATCTATTAATCCAATTCAAAGAGGAAATTCAGGAAATTAGAATTGGTTTTAAAACATTGGGAATTTGCTGGAATTCAAATGTTCCTTCTCAAAATGTTAATAGCTGTATTGAATCAATTGAACACCTTCCTCAGTATCCGGCTTTGTCAGAAAAGGTATGGCAAATTCCGGTTTGTTATGAAAGAGCCTATTCCAGAGATTTAATCTCTTTGGCTACTAGTAAAAATCTTACAGCGGAAGAATTAATAGAAATTCATTCTTCAAATCCTTACAGGTTACATTTTTTTGGTTTTTTACCAGGCTTTATGTATCTCCAAGGTTTGCATCAAGCCCTACATTCCCCAAGAAAATCTATTCCTGACAAGGAAGTACCTGCCGGCTCTGTAGCTATTGGAGGATCCCAAACAGGTATTTACCCTTCGAATAGCCCGGGGGGTTGGCACATTATTGGACAAACTCCATTCACTCTTTTTGAACCGAATACAATCCCACCTGTTTGGGCAGAGCCAGGGGATAAAGTTCGGTTTATTCCGATTAATGAAGAAGAGTTTTTGAGATTAAAGAAAAATCCTGAAACACCATCTTGGATATGAAAACCGAAACTTCATATTTCACAATTCTAAAAACTGGCCCTGGCACAAGTATTCAGGATTTAGGAAGGACCGGATTTGGCCAATATGGAGTTCCTATATCCGGAGTTATGGATACCGTGTCCATGAAATGGATAAATCATCTTTTAAAAAATGCTGAAAACGAGGCAGTCATTGAAATCTCTCAACCTGGTTTTAAAATTAAATTTGAAGCTCCAGTGATTATTTGTATTGCAGGAGCAAAGTCGGCCACCTCAATAAATGGCTTGAACGTAACGTCTGAAGGTCTTCTGTCCATTGAAAATGGAAATATTCTAGAAATTGGATCAATAACCGTTGGGGCTCGAGTTTATTTGGGAATTAAAAACGGAATTAATATTCCAAAAGCTTTAAATAGTAAAAGTTGCTACCCAGGAATTACTGAGCTAGGTATGCTTAAAAAGGGAAATCAAATTCCATATTTTTCCACTAAAAGTGATTTAGAGAATTCGAGAGCAAAAGTAAAATTCCCTAGGGATTGGATGGAATCATCAGTGATAGAAGTATATCCAGGACCAGAATGGAAAGCACTTAATAGAAAAACTCAATCCCGGATATTGAATACTAGATTTACGCTTTCTAATCAACAAAACAGGATGGCTTTTCAATTGGAAGAGCTTATCACAAACCAGCTTGAAGAATTAGCTACCTCACCCGTTTTTCCGGGCACGGTACAGTTAACTTCAGGAGGAAAAATGATTGTTTTAATGAAAGACGCTCAAGCAACTGGTGGCTATCCCAGAATCTTGCAACTTTCAGAGGATTCCATTTCACAGCTGGCACAAAAGAAGCCTAAAGACAAAATAACTTTCATTTTAAAGAAGCTTTTTTTTGAAAATTGAAGGTATTCGTAATTTTTCAAAAAAAATCTTTAAAAAACAGCCTACAAATTTGAGCATAGCTAATATGCCTATTATCTTAACATATCACTATTTCAACCCAAAAACCATGGATGCTGGCTTAAAATCAAAGATTTTGTCGCAGGGCATGAACCCTGAAGTTGTAGAACAACAAATTGGCCATTTCAAAAATGGCTTTCCTTTTTTAAAAATCGTGGCTCCTGCTACTCCTGGAAATGGAATCAAAGTATTGAGCGAAAAGGAATTGGATCATTTCAAAAAAACCTATCCTGAAAAAGCTGCTCAAATAGAAGTTGTCAAGTTTGTACCAGCAAGCGGTGCTGCTTCCAGAATGTTTAAAGATCTTTTTGCCTTTCTTGAAGGGGATGGAGATTTAAGTAAATCTCCGTTTGTGCAGAAGTTTATGAATAACATAGAAAAATTTGCATTCTATGATGACTTGGATGAATACCTTAAATCCCAAGGCAGCAGCATTAACCAAAAACTGGATAGTAAAGATTATAAAGGAATTTTATCAGCTTTGTTAGATAATAATGGACTTGGCTATGGGAGTTTACCAAAAGGACTTCTCAGATTTCACACCTATCCTGAAGAAAGAAGAACTCCAACTCATGAGCACATGATTGAAGGAGTTCAATATGCCACGGGTGCCGGAAATACCGTAAAAATCCATTTTACCGTTTCCCCCGAGCATGAAAGTAAATTCAAAGAGGAGGTAGCTTCCATTCTGCCTAAACTGGAAAAACAATACGGGATCCTTTTTGATATCAGTTATTCCCAACAAAAAAAATCCACCGACACGATTGCTGTGAATATGGATAATTCACCATTTATTGAGGACGATGGAAGCATTCTTTTCAGACCAGCAGGTCATGGAGCACTTTTGGAAAACTTAAATGATATTACTGCTGATCTCATCTTCATCAAAAATATTGATAATGTAGTTCCAGATCGATTAAAAGGTGAAACCAAAGACTACAAAATGGCAATTGGTGGATTACTTTTAGAAATTCAGGAACGCGTTTTTGAAGCGTTGTTGAGATTAAAAAACAAAGTAGAAGAAAGTTCAGTAAGTCATGCAGAACATGTATTTAAATATCATTTGGGAGGAAAACTTCCAGATGGATTTGAGAAAAAATCTTTGAATGAAAAGGCATCAATCCTAGAAACCAAATTAAACAGACCCATCAGAGTTTGTGGAATGGTGAAAAATACGGGAGAACCAGGAGGTGGGCCATTTTGGGTTCAAGAGTCAGATGGTTCACTTTCCCTACAGATAGCAGAAACTGCTCAGATTGATTTAAATAATCCTGAAACTAAAAAGCTTTTCCAAGCCTCTACCCACTTTAATCCAGTTGATTTGGTTTGTGGAACAAAAGATTTTGAAGGGAATGATTTTGATCTCTTAGAATATAGAGATATGATGACTGGATTCATTACTGAGAAATCTAAAAGTGGAAAAGATTTGAAAGCTTTAGAATTACCTGGACTTTGGAATGGCGCGATGGCAGGTTGGAATACTCTTTTTGTAGAAGTTCCATTAATCACTTTCAATCCAGTAAAAACAGTAAATGATTTATTGAGAGATGAACATCAATAACAATTGAAATTGAGAAGTCAGAGGGTCATAAACCTCTGACTTTTTTTAAGTTTCTTTTTTCCCCTCGTATAATTCGTATTTCAAGAGGCGGCAATCGATCGTGCCATTCCAGAATTCAATTCTTCTATTAGCTTTCAAACCAACTTTTTTAGCGAGTTCCATATTTCCGGTAAAAATGTAACCTCTATATCCGGCACATTTTTGCTTCATATAATCTCCCATTCTTTTATAGGTTTCTTCTAATTCTAAGGACTCTCCTAGCCTTTGCCCATATTCGGGATTAAAAATCACGACTCCTCTAGGTTTTTCAGGAATCACAGTCTCTTCAAAATCACAAACCTGAAAATCAATCATGTGATCCACTCCTGCTACAATAGCATTTTCCTTTGCAAACGCTATTGCTTGCAAAGAAATATCTGATGCAATGATTTTAACCTCCGGGACTTCCATGATTTTATTCTCCAGCTTCTTCTTTTTAGCTTTAAAAGCCTCTTCTTGATAACCTAGAATATATTGAAAGGAATAGTTATCTCTAAAAAGTCCAGGATATCTTTTGGTAGCTAATAAGGCTGCTTCGATCGCAAGAGTTCCTGCCCCACACATAGGGTTGACAAATGGTACCCGGGTATTCCACTCTGTTGCAAAAATAGTTGCTGAAGCTAAAGCCTCTAGCATTGGAGCTTTTCCTGGGATTTTCCGATAGCCATGTTTAGCAATCGTTTCACCAGAGGTATTTATGTACATTGAGGCTTGGGTACCTTTCCAATAAAGTTGGAAAACTAATCCTTGAAAATCAGAACCTGAATCGGGTCTTCTTCCTGTTTTATCCCTAAATCTATCAACAATTGCATCTTTTACCCTCACATTTACAAACATGGGGTTATTAATACTTTCATTGTCTACAACAGAATTTACAGAGAAATACCCATCTACGTCCAGGAATTCTTCCCATTCAATCGCTTTTATCTTTCTGTAGATATCATCAGCATTTTGTAAATAGAAGGATTTGATTTCAAAAAGCACCTGAGAAGCTGTACGCAAATGAAGATTTAAATCCATACATTCCTCAAGACTGGCTTTAAGCTCTATCCCAGTTCTACTGACAGATTCTGGAACAAAACCCAGTTCCCTAACTTCCTTTTCAAGGTATGATGCAAAACGATCTTTGCATGTTATAAATACTTTTCCTCTTTGGTCAAAATCAAGCATACGCAAAAGTAAGAAAGTTCATCTGATTCTTTCTCCGTTCAAAAATCAGATCCCTCATTCGGTAAAATTTAACCCTGTAACTCGAAAACGATTGCGTAAATTAGAAGTCATGCTAGTTGTTCGATAGGGTTGAAATCAGGAATTTTAACCTATCCCAAAAAAATTAAAATTTATGAAAAAAGTCCAAAATCTATTCTATTTAATGCTTACAGGAGTCTTTCTTTTAAGTTGTGCAGCAGACCCTAAAGCCGAAGATGAATGGAAGGATCTTTTCAATGGAAAAGATCTAACAGGCTGGAAACCGGTAGCTGGAACAGCCACTTTTGAAGTTGTTGATGGAGTAATTGAAGGTTCAGCAGTGGCCGGATCTCCGAATACATTTTTAATAACAGAAGAAACATTCGGTGATTTTATTTTAGAACTTGACTTAAAAGTAGAAGACCTAACAAGTAACTCCGGAGTCATGGCTAGAGGTCAATTTGATCCTGCTGCCCGAGACGGAAAAGGGCTTGTATTCGGATATCAAATCGAAGCTGATCCGAGCGAACGCGCTTGGTCTGGTGGAGTTTATGATGAAGCTAGAAGAGGCTGGTTATACCCATTAGACTTAAATCCTGCAGCAAAAACAGCATTCAAAATGGGAGAATTCAATCACTATAGAATTGAAGTGATAGGAGATGAAATCAAAACTTGGCTAAATGGACAAGAAGTTGCATATGTGGTTGACGATATGGATAAAAGTGGATTTATAGGATTACAAGTTCATAGTATCAGAAACCCTGAGGATGAGGGAAACAAGACCTATTTTAAAAATGTCAAAATCAAAACAACAAACCTTGATCCTAAACCTTTTAACAAATCCATTTTTGTAGTCAATAACCGATTAAATGAATTGACTGACTATGAAAAGAATACTGGTTGGAAGTTATTGTTTAACGGACAGAATTCGGAAGGGTGGAAAGGTGCCTACAAGGAAACTTTTCCTGATTTCGGTTGGTCTGTAAATGATGGAATCCTTACCATTGCGGCCTCTGATGGAGGAGAATCTACCAATGCTGGTGATATCGTGACAACTGAAGAATTTTCCGCTTTTGATTTAGGATTTGAATTCAGGCTAACCGAAGGAGCGAATAGTGGTCTAAAGTATTTTGTAACTTTATCAGAAGGAAATTCAGGATCAGCTATTGGACTGGAATATCAAATACTTGACGACGAAAATCATCCAGATGCAAAAATGGGGATCGCTGGAAACAGAACTCTTTCAAGTCTTTATGACTTGATCACTGCTGATAAGCAACCAAGATTTATTAAGCCTATAGGAGAATGGAATAAGGGTCGAGTGGTTGTAGAGCCAAACAATCATGTTTCTCACTACCTTAATGGTGTCAAGATTTTAGAATACGACCGGGGTTCAGAGGAATATAGAGCATTAGTAGCGAACAGCAAATATGCTAAATGGACAAATTTCGGAGAAGCTGATCAAGGCTATATATTATTACAAGATCATGGAAATGAAGTCAGCTTTAAAAACATAAAAATAAAGACTCTTAAATAAGCCCAAGAAAAAATGAAAAACAATAGAAGACAGTTTATAAAGAAATCTGCGGCAGCTACAGTTGGAATATCCGCATTAGGAAGTCTAGGTTTTTCGGCTAAAAGTTATGGTAAAATCCTTGGTTCCAACGAAAGAATCAATGTAGCCATTGCAGGACTGGGGAGAAGATTAGGCGCATATTATGAGCCAATTAAATTACCCAAAACCAATGTAAACCTGATGTATCTCTGCGATGTTATGCAATCTCAGATGACAAAAGCAGCTCAAAATTTTTCAAAGCATATTGACTACCAACCAAAACTGGAAGGGGATATCATGAAAGTTTTGGAAGATAAAGAAGTAGACGCATTAATCAATGCTACTCCGGATCATTGGCATGCTCCAGGCACATGGTTAGCTTCAGAGCGAGGCAAGCATGTTTATGTAGAAAAGCCATGTAGTCATAATCCTAGAGAAGGAGAAATATTAATCGCAATCCAAAAAAAATATGGAAATGTAATCCAGATGGGTAATCAGCAACGCTCTGCCCCTGAAAGTATTGAAATCATCAAAGCTATTCATGCAGGAGCAATTGGAAAGGTTTCTCAGGCAAAAGCATTTTATAGCAATAACAGAGGAGCTGTTGTAAACCCGACCCTGACTTCTCCTCCCGAGGGATTGGATTGGGAGCTGTTTCAAGGGCCTGCTCCTAGAAAAGCTTATACGCATAACACCTGGGATTATAATTGGCATTGGTACGGTTGGGATTATGGCACTGCAGAAACAGGAAACAATGCAACGCATGAATTAGACGTGGCGAGATGGGCTCTTCAAGTGGATTACCCAACAAAAGTATCCACGATAGGCGGTAAATATCACTTTGAGGATGATGGGTGGACCATGTATGACACCTTGGAATCCACTTATCAATTCGAAAACGGCACAGTAATTCAATGGGATGGTAAAAGCCGAAATGGATATAGTACTTATGGAAGTGATAGAGGTACTATTATATATGGCTCTGAGGGATCAGTTTATGTAGATCGAGGAGGATATAAACATTTCGACAGATCAGGAAAATTGATTAAAGAAAACCTTTCTGCCAATAATGAAGGAGGAACTCAGCTTGGTGGTGGCGGAGATATGAGTACAATACATGTTGCTAATTTCTTCGAAGCAATTCGAGGGAATGAAAAACAGAATTCCACTATAGAAGAAGGTGCAGTTAGTACATTACTATGCCACCTTGCAAATATCTCTTACAGAACAGGAGAATCATTAATTTGTAACCCTTCCAATGGACATATATTAAATTCTGAGAAAGCAAAAACTCTTTGGACAAGAGAATATGAAAAAGGTTGGGAACCGCCTAAAGTTTAATTCTTATTTATAGAAAAAAACACCCATCACTATTGAAGTGATGGGTGTTTTTTTTTAAAATTTAAATGAACTTAACTAATTTATTCAACAAAGTTAAACTAATATAAGTAAACGATAATTAATTAGTTGAAACTTTAGGTTTATTATAATTTTTTAGCCGTTTTACTATCAAATAATCAATGGGATTTTAAATCTAAAATAATTCTTTTTTTAAGCGCAATCGATTGCGTAAAAACTTTTAGTTCTTTTTCTATTTACCACCTATTTTGAATCAGTTATCACTAATAATAGACGTCTATACATAATATTTAACCATTCGTGTAAGCTGCTATTCTGTGATGAAAGACAATTATTTTAACATAAACCCCTAAATTATGAAGCCTAAATTTTACACTTACCTTATGGTAGTGCTTTTTCTGCTCCTTGGTGTTACAAGCTCCTTTGCACAGGAAGCCCAAGTAAGTGGAACAGTTTTGGATGAAACTGGCTCACCTTTACCAGGAGTAACAATTCTGGTGAAAGGTACAACCAGTGGAACCACAACTGACCTTGACGGAAAGTACAGTATTAATGCACAAGGAAATGCGACCTTGGTTTTCTCTTTTATAGGATATACTCCATTAGAAGTTGCTGTAGGAAATCAAAGTGTTATAGATGTCACGTTGGAGCCAGATCTCTCTGATTTGGAAGAAGTAATAGTAGTTGGTTATGGAACAGCTAAGAAAAGTCAATTGACAGGTGCTATTTCATCTGTGGGATCCAAAGAGATTCAGGAATTACCGATTACAGATGCAAGACAAGCTTTGCAAGGTAGAGCTGCTGGTGTGGATGTAACTCAACCTGGATCAAAGCCAGGATCGGCTCCCCAAGTACGAATTAGAGGAAGAAGATCATTCAACGCTTCAAATGAACCATTGTATGTAATCGATGGAATTCCAGTAGTAGGTGGTTTGAATGATATCAACCCTCAGGATATTACTTCTATGGAGGTATTAAAAGATGCATCAGCAACTGCTATTTACGGTTCTAGAGGATCTAATGGAGTCGTTTTAATCACCACTAAGAGAGGTACTAAAGGAAAAACCATAGTTTCCGTTGACTCCTATTATGGATTGAACCGAGAGCTTGGTAGAATAGATGTTTTCAATGGACCTGAATTCGCAGAATATAAAAGAGAATCAAGGAGAACCAGTGGTGAATATCCTGATGGACCTGCCACCCCTCAAGCCGATGAATCTTTATTTGAACCAGTTGAATTGGAAGGGATTGCTTTAGGTAGGAGTACAGATTATGTAGGAGGATTATTGAGAAATGGCGCCATCCAAAGCCATCAAGTAGGCGTGAGCGGAGGTTCTGATAAAACCACTTTCTTCGTTTCCGCTAACTATTTCAATGATAAGGGTGTTATCAAAAATCAGGATTATACACGTTACACTTTTAGAGCAAATATTGATCATTCCATCAATAAAAAGATCAAGTTTGGAACTTCAACTTTGGTTTCATTTAGTGAAAGAAACGGTGAGAACTTCAATCCTTTAGGTGGAGCTTTAGCAGAGAACCCATTGGGCAAGCCTTTTGATGAAGATGGGAACATCATTTTTCTACCAACTTCGGATGGTTTACGGACAAACCCTTTCGCTGAGATTGTACCAGGCGCTCAAGAAGACTTAACAAAGAATTACAGAATTTTCAACAGTATTTTTGCCAATTACGAGATTATCCCAGGGTTAAATTATCGTTTGGTATTTGGGCCAGACATCACTATTAGTAGAAACGGTAGATTTACAGGATCGCAAACTAATGCCAGACGTGGGGGTGATGCTACAGGTAGTGTAAATGATGAATTTACTTTCAACTATACTTTGGAAAACATCTTAACGTATAACAAAATTTTTAACGAAGTACATAACTTAAACATTACGGCTCTTCAATCCATTCAGAAGGATCGATACGAACAAACAACCGTAAGTGTACAAGGCGTTCCTGCTGAATCGCAGTTTTACCATAGGTTAGGAGATGCTTCTCAAATTAATGGTGCAAATACCAATTTGAGAGAATGGGCTTTGCTTTCATTCATGGGCAGGATTAATTACGATTTCAAAAACAAGTTCTTACTTACTGCTACATTGCGGGCAGATGGAAGTTCTAGATTCGGTGAAAACAACCGCTTTGGTTATTTCCCATCTGTAGCTTTAGGCTGGAATATACATTCTGAAAGCTTTATGCAAAATTCTACAACGGTGGATCAATTGAAGTTTAGAGTTTCTTACGGTTCAATTGGAAATCAGGCAATAAACCCGTATCAAACACAAGCTCTCTTGGGAAGAACAAGTTATGCTTTTGATAATTCTGCAGCATTTGGATATAGACCAAATACAATTGGTAATCCGGATTTAAGATGGGAAACTTCTACTACTTTTAACGTAGGTTTGGATTTTGCAATTTGGAATAGTAGAGTATTTGGTGCTTTAGAATACTATATAACCAATACTTCAGATCTATTGGCACCTCAACCCCTGCCCAATTCAACTGGATTTGGAGGTTTTACTACTAATATTGGAGAGACTCAAAATAGAGGGATTGAATTAACTATTTCCACTTTGAATATTGAGAAAGGTGACTTCACCTGGACAACTGATTTAATTTTCACAAGAAATCGAGAGGAAATTATTTCTCTTCCAAATGGAGATGACATATCTGCAGGAAGATTTATTGGACAGCCTTTGACTATCTTCTATGATCTGAAGAAAATAGGAATTTGGCAAACTAGTGAATTAGATGAAGCAAATTCATTCGGAAGTGTTCCAGGGGAAATTAAGGTGGAAGACTTTAATGGTGATGGAAGAATTAATGCGGACGACAGACAATTTTTAGGTTCTGCTGTTGCTGATTTTTCTTTAGGTATGACGAATAGGTTTTCATATAAAGGCTTTGACTTTTCCTTCTTTCTGTTTGGAAGATTTGGATCTATGATCCGTTCTCAATTCCATACAGGAAACAACACCTTAGCAGGTCGTTACAACAATCTAGATGTGGATTATTGGACTCCAAACAATCCTACTAATTCTTATCCAAGACCAAATGTAAATCAGGAACGGGCTAAGTATGCAAGTTCTATGGAATATTTTGATGGAACATTCATCAAAGTAAGAAACATCAATTTGGGGTATAATTTCACTCCGGAAGCTGTACAGAAAATCGGATTTCAAAGTCTTAGAATTTACACCAGTATTCAACAGCCTTTCATATTTGCAAATTACAGATCAGAGCACAAAGGTATAGATCCGGAAGTCTTTATAGACGGGGAGCAAGGAGTAGGCGGTGGAACGGTGAATTCGAATGTTTCTCCTGCCGTTACTTCTTTCACATTTGGTATTAATGCAAAATTCTAATCAGCAATGAAAAATCTAGCAATAAAAATAAACTTTTGGGCTAAGTCTACAGCCTTGATACTAGGAATTTCAGCAATGTCCGCATGTAGTGGATTTCTTGAAGAAGATGTAGTGTCACAAATTGGTAATGACTACCTCAGTACTGCAAAAGGTCTTAATGATGGAGTCAATGCCGCTTATAGTACCATGAGAGCTTGGTACGGAACAGAGCGCGGAAATAATTTCACAATTTTTGGAACTGACTCCTATACAAATGGAGCTGATGGTTCCTGGAAATTCATGAATTTTTATACGAATCAATTTGATTCACAAAATGGTCATGTCCGTGAAATTTGGGATGAATTTTATAGAGGTATCAATACCTGTAATGCTGTGATTGATAGGTCAGCCAATGCTACAGGTATTTCTGAGGAGATCTTACTTCAGCGGATTTCAGAAGCAAAATTTATCCGTGCACATCATTATTTCATAATGGTCCAATTATTTGGAGGGATTGATCTACAACTTTCTGAAACTTCTGTACCCACAAAAGAAGTAACAAGAGCATCTGTAGCCTCTGTTTATGCTGCTATTATTCAGGATTTAGAGGAAGCAATTCCAAATTTGGAAGCCAAGGCAAAATCTAGCGATTATGGAAGAGCGACTCGTCCTGCAGCCGAGCATCTTTTAGGAAGAGTGTATCTAACGAAAGCTACTTCAGAAGCTGGAGAAGCTGCTGATTATGGAAAGGCAGAAGTGCTATTACAAAGCGTGATCGACAACTACGGGTTCAGTTTACTGCCTAATTTTGGGGATGTTCATGCTTTTGGGAATGAAATCAATGATGAAGTAATCTGGTCTACACAGTATACATATGATCCACTTACCACAGGGGGAGGCAACAATTCCCACGTGTTTTTCTTAATGGAATATGATGTTCAGCCTGGAATGATAAGAGATGTTTTTAATGGTCGTCCATTTAAAAGATTTAGACCTACAGATTATACGTTAAATGTAATTTTCGCTGACCGGGAAAATGATTCTCGATATAAAAATTCATTCGTTGATGTCTTCCTTTCTAATAGACCGGGAACGTACAATACCACATTTGACAAGTCTAAAGAGACAGTAACTTTTGCTGCTGGTGATACTACGATGTGGTTACCAGGTTATAATATGCCTGAGTCAGAAAGAGCTAAATATCCTTATCAGGTTTTAACTCCAGAACTGTATACAGAAAGATTATTTCCAGGTCTTAAAAAACATAAGGATCCAGGAAGAGCGGACAGAACTCAATTTGCGGGAGGTAGAGATTACATTGCCTTTAGATTGGCTGACACTTATTTAATGCTAGCAGAAGCTCAATTCCGTCAAGGAAAAACAGCAGCGGCCACAGAAAACATCAATGTAGTAAGAAGAAGAGCAGCTTTTCCAGGAAAAGAATCCGAAATGGAAATTTCCGAATCAGACTTAACTTTTGAGTTTATTACTGAAGAAAGAGAAAGAGAATTGATCGGTGAGCAAAGTAGATGGCTTGATCTGAAGCGTTGGGGAATATTGGTGGAAAGAGTAAGACTTTATAATCCTCAAGGAGCTCCTAATATTCAAGACTTCCATGTTTTGAGACCTATTCCACAAAATCAAATAGATAGAGCGGAAGGAAATGCAAGTGCATTCCCTCAAAACCCAGGATATTAATTATAGATAGGGTTGTAACACAAAAAGCTGTTCTGAATTCAGAACAGCTTTTTTTATTTTTTTCAGTCAATTCAAATTTACTCCGCCATGGTAGAAGCTCTGATTGTAATTTTTGATGGTAAAACCACTACTTCATTTGGCAAATCAGGTTGATTAGGTTTAGTTAGTTTTTTAATAAGGATTTTAGCACACTCCTCTCCTATCGAGCAAGCTGGCTGAGAAATGGTTGTCAAAGAAGGATTAAGTAAGCCCGCTATTCCCATATTTGAAAAGCTTATTATTTTTAAATCCTGGGGGATTTTTATGTTTTCTTTCTTTGCAGCTTGATAACTCGCAAGCGCTAATTTTTCCACAGAAGCTAAAATTCCATCAGGTTTAATTGAACCAGTAAGTAAGTCTCTTAGAATCTCAATATTAGTTGATTCATTTTGACAACAAACTTTACTTAACATCGGATTATGTTCAATTCCAGCTTCTTTCAATGCGGCCAAAAAGCCCCTATGTCTTTCCTTAGTAATTGAAATATCCTCAGATAGCATCAAAAATGCAGGTGCTTTACATCCTTGATGAATTAAATGCCTAGTAGCTTCTAAAGTTATTTGATAATCATTTGTAATAAATTTAGTTGTCGGGATCTCACTACAGATTCTATCAAAAAATAGAATTGGTAATCCACGATCATGTAATTTCTTTAGATGGCAAATATCACTCGTTTGACTTGATACAGACATTACTATTGCATCTGCTCTCCCATTTAATAATAAGGAAACAATCTTTTTTTCTTTATCTACATCTTCATGGGTGCAATAAACCAATAAATGGTATCCATGTTCCTGAGTTATTTTTTCAATCCCATCAATGACTTGAGCGAAAAATGTATTGATCCGTTCAGGTATAATGACTGCAATAGTTTTACTTTTATTTTCTCTAAGGCTCCTAGCAAAAGGGTTAGGATGGTAATTTAATTTTTCAGCCATGCTGAGAACCCTTTTTTTCGTTTCTGCACTAATTTCGTAGCTATCATTTAAAGCACGTGAAACAGTAGAAGGTGCTAGATTAAGTTCAGCAGCCAATTCTTTTAGACTTATACCAGAAACCATTTTAAAATTTATTTTGGGATTATTAGAAATAGTGTTCAAAATACAAAGCTTATACCTTATTCCACCTATTCCATTTATATAAAATCGAAAACGTTTGCGTATTTTCTTACATTTTTGGAATCATTTCAAGGTAAATTGGATTTTTAAAACCCACAATTACCTGCAATCAAGCTTATGCGAAATCTGGAAACTCAACAAGTATTCTTGTCAGAAGATTTTCTTTTGCAAAATCAATATGCTCGTAAGCTCTATCATGAGTATGCGAAAGATCAACCAATTATTGATTACCACAATCATCTACCTCCTTCTGAAATTAATTCGAATAAAACGTTTGAAAATATTTCTAAAATCTGGCTTGCAGGAGATCACTATAAATGGAGAGCAATGCGAACCTTGGGTATACCTGAAGTTTACATTACAGGCGATGCAAGTGATAGAGAAAAATTTCAAAAGTGGGCTGAAACAGTTCCATATACCTTAAGAAATCCATTATATCACTGGACGCACCTGGAATTAAAGAGATACTTTGGAATTGAAGAACTATTGACAAAAGAAAATGCAGGTAGAATCTTTGATCAGACCTCCGAAATGCTTCAGGGACAGGAATTCAGTACCTGTTCTTTATTGGAAAAGATGAATGTTGAAGTCGTTTGTACCACGGATGACCCTACGGACTCTTTGAATGAGCATATTGAGTTTAGCAAAAAAGGCAGAGACCTTGAAATGTATGCTGCATTTAGACCTGATAAATCCTATGCTGTAGAAACTCCCGAAACGTATAATAATTATCTTACAAAGCTTGGAGAAGTTGCTTTTGGTGAGGAAATAAAAAGTTATGAGGAATTACTTCAAGCACTTCAAAACCGAATTGATTATTTTCATGCTAGAGGATGTAGAATCTCCGATCACGGTTTAGAGCAATTATATTTTTTTGAAAATGATCATTCCTACGATATGGATGGATTAATTCAAATGCTTAGAAAAGGAAATTCGCTTTTACCTGAGCAAACAAAATTCTTCAAATTCAGGGTATTAAAAGAATTATCTAAGATGTATCATGAAAAAGGATGGATTCAGCAATTTCATTTAGGTGCATTGAGAAACACTAATGTCAGAATGCTTCAAGTATTAGGTCCTGATACAGGTTTTGACTCCATTGGTGACTTTGACCAGGCTAAGGCATTGGCTCAATATCTCAATGCTCTTGATTCTACGGACCAGCTTTGCAAAACTATTCTTTATAATCTTAACCCCAGAGATAATGAAGTGATGGCAACCATGATCGGAAACTTCAATGATGGCTCAATAAAAGGAAAAATTCAATTTGGTTCGGGCTGGTGGTATATGGATCAGAAAGATGGTATGGAAAAGCAAATAAATACGCTCTCTAATATGGGAATGGTTAGTTGTTTTATAGGAATGTTAACTGATTCCAGAAGTTTTCTTTCCTTTCCGAGACATGAATATTTCAGAAGGATTCTTTGCAATCTTTTCGGAAATGACGTGGAAAATGGGGAATTGCCTTGGGATGAAGGCTGGTTGGGAAAAATCATTCAAGACATTTGTTACCATAACGCAAAGAACTATTTTGACTTCCAATCGAAAAATATAAGCTTATAATATGAGTAATTTATTATTTTCTCTTGAAGGGAAAAAAATTGCCTTTTCTGGCGCAACTGGTGTTCTTGGAAAAACAATGAGTATGCATCTTGCCAAAGAAGGAGCAGATCTTTTGGTAATAGGAAGAACGAAGTCCAAAGTAAATGAACTTGTTTCTGAAATAAAGAAATCAGGAGGCAATGCTTGGGGCTATTTCGCAGATGTCACAGATGAAGAGGCCTTGAATGAGATTTTATCCAAAATCGAATCCGACCATGGATATATCGATGTTTTAATTAATGCTGCAGGTGGAAATATGCCAGGAGCGGTGATCACTCCAGGTCAAAGCTTTCTGGATTTAGACACGGATTCACTCAAAAAGGTAATAGATTTAAATTATTTGGGAACTGTACTCCCAACCAAAATTCTACTTCCTTTAATGCTTAAAAAAAATAAAGGAAACATCCTGAATATCAGTTCTATGGCAGCAAGCCGGCCCATGACCCGTGTCTTAGGTTATGCATCAGCAAAGGCTGCAATTGATAATTTCACAAAATTTCTATCAGTCGAGTTATGTTCCAAACATGGAGCTGGTTTTAGAGTAAATGCTATCGCTCCCGGATTCTTTTTGACTGAACAAAATAGAACCTTACTTACCGAATCTGATGGCAGTTTGACTCAGCGAGGTAACCAAATAAAGACTCACACACCAATGGATCGATTTGGAAAGCCCGAAGATCTTTTAGGGGCTTTACAATGGCTTTGCAGCGATGCATCGGAATTTGTAACGGGTACAATAGTCCCAGTTGACGGAGGGTTTAGTGCTTACTCGGGTGTCTGAATATTCTGCTAAATATAAAATGAATCAAGTAAATCTATTGATTAACAACTTGCCTCAGATTTAATTTTAAAAACAAAAAAACCTAAAATATGGCCTATAAAATGGAGCAAACCATGCGTTGGTACGGTCCAAATGACCCTGTAAGTCTCCAAGATATTCTACAAGCAGGTGCAACCGGCATTGTTACAGCTTTGCATCACATTCCTAATGGAGAAGTCTGGAATGTGGAAGAAATCCAAGCCAGGAAAGATATGATAGAAAAAGCTGGTTTGATTTGGTCTGTGGTGGAATCTGTGCCAGTTCATGAACTAATCAAAACTAGAACTGGGAATTTCAAAGAGTTAATAGAAAACTATAAAGAGAGTATCCGAAACCTTGCAAAGTCTGGTATTCACACGGTTTGCTATAATTTCATGCCGATTCTGGACTGGACAAGGACAGATCTTTTTCATCCCCTTTCCAATGGAGCAAAAGCGCTACTTTTCGAAAAAAAAGCTGTACAAGCATTTGATCTATTTATTCTAAAAAGAAAAGACGCAGAATCTGAGTATTCTCCTGAAGAACTAAAGGAGATTAAGGCATATTATGACAATCTGACTCCAGAAAAACATCAGCTAATAATAGATAATATTCTGAAAGGCCTTCCTGGATCAGAAATTGGATATACCTTAGATGAATTTAAGGCCATGTTGGAAACATATTCCGTCATCGATGCTCCTAAGCTTGCTGAACACCTCAAATTATTTTTAGATGAAATAGTTCCAGTGGCTGAGGAGAATAAAGTTTATCTGGCAATTCATCCTGATGACCCTCCGTTTCCTCAATTCGGTTTGCCTAGAGTTGTCTCGGTTGCAGCGGACGCTCGAAGAATAATCAAAGATCAACCAAGCCCTTACAATGGATTGACTTTTTGTACTGGGTCTTACGGAGTAAGAGCAGATAATGATTTACCAAGGATGGTTTCTGAGTTTGGAGACCATATCCATTTTATTCATTTAAGAAGTACAAGGAGAAAAGAAAATGGTGATTTCTTTGAAGATAACCATCTAGATGGAGATGTTCCTATGGTAGAAGTAATAGATGAAATTCTCAAAGTTCAAGAAAAGAGAAAGAAATCTCTCCCAATGAGGCCTGACCATGGACATCAGATGTTAGATGATTTGAGCAAGAAAACGAATCCAGGCTATTCTGCAATAGGAAGATTAAAAGGATTAGCAGAAATTAGAGGTGTTGAAACAGCCTTGCTATATTCTAAATCAAAATGACCGAAAAGGAAAAAATGCTTCGGGGTGAATGGTATTTAGCAGCTGATCCTCAGTTAGCTGCTGAAAGAATGCATGCTCGTAAACTTCTAAAAAAACTAAATGATTCCGACCCGGAAGACATCGAATTAAAGAATAATTTAATCAAACAAATATTAGGTAAGTCAGGTGAGAATGTCTGGATAGAACCGCCTTTCTTTTGTGATTATGGATATAATATTGAAGTTGGAGATGATTGCTTCTTCAACTTCAATTGTGTTGTTTTAGATGTCACACCTGTAAAGTTAGGAGATCGGGTTTTGGTAGCTCCAAATGTTCAATTTTATGCCGCCACACATCCAACGGAAAGTAAAGCCAGAGGTGAACTTTGGGAATATGGAAAACCCATTACTATTGGTTCAGATGTTTGGATTGGTGGAAGCTCAGTTATTTGTCCAGGAGTATCAATAGGAGACCGGTCAATAATTGCCGCTGGTTCGGTAGTGACAAAAGATGTACCTTCAGGAGTGATTGTCGGAGGGAATCCTGCAAAAATCATAAAAGAAGTACCTTCATCCAGTTAGTCATTCCAAGATAAAAATTGAATGCTCGGTAAATTCCCAGCTAAATATAAACGAGGCTTTAATTTGAAAAACATTTCATTATTTTTGGCCTTTATCTTTTGATACAAATAAATGAAACGAGTTTTAGTAAGCGGCGGAGGAGGATTCCTTGGAAGCCATCTTTGTGACCGTCTTTTGGCAGAAGGAAATGAGGTATTGTGTGTGGACAATTTTTTCACCGGAAACCGAAGAAATATCCACCACCTTTTAGACAACAAAAATTTCGAATTACTTCGACATGATATTACTCACCCACTTTTTGTCGAAGTAGATGAAATCTATAATTTAGCTTGTCCAGCCTCTCCTATTCATTATCAGTTTGATCCTGTTCAAACAACCAAAACTTCCGTGATTGGCGCAATGAATATGTTAGGCCTTGCTAAACGACTGAAAATAAAAATTTTACAAGCCAGTACTTCTGAGATTTATGGAGATCCTGAAGTTCATCCACAACCTGAATCCTACAAAGGAAGTGTAAATACGCTAGGGATAAGAGCTTGTTATGATGAAGGCAAAAGGTGCGCAGAAACCTTGTTTTTTGATTATCATAGGCAACACAAAGTTGCAATCAAAGTCATGAGGATTTTCAATACCTATGGGCCCAGAATGCATCCAAATGATGGACGAGTAGTAAGTAATTTTATCGTACAGGCACTCAAAGGCCAAGACATCACAATCTATGGTGATGGAAAACAAACCCGCTCTTTCTGTTATGTAGATGACAATATTGAGGGAATGCATCGATTAATGAATAGTAGAGATGGATTTACAGGTCCAGTCAATATTGGAAACCCTGGCGAATTCACTATGCTTGAACTCGCTAACTTGGTAATTGAACTTACTAATAGTAAAAGTAAATTAATATTTCTACCCCTTCCTCAAGATGATCCTATGCAGCGGAGACCAGTTATTGAATTAGCAAAAAAAGAGTTGGACTGGGAACCAAAAGTCGCATTAAGAGAGGGACTTACAAAGACGATTGAATATTTTGAGGGAGTTATTTGACCTTCATTTCGAACAAAAAAGCCATCCTGTTAGAATGGCTTTTTTGTTTTTTTAGACTATCTTTTTTCAAATATATAGCCTGGCCCATCGCAAGGAGTAGCAGAAAAGTTATTCAATTGGTTGTTAAACCGTAAAGTCAATTGCTCCTCATCGGGCTGTCCACAATTATTATAAATATCATCTCCATCCTTGAAATTAAGGTTTATATACAGTTTTGTATCGGAGGAAATATAAGCAGGAACATCTTCTATAGTAAAGGTGCCTGTAGCTTCTTTTAAGCCTTCCAATTCATAGATTCTGGTTTTCTTGAATGTACCATTGGACATAAACTCATAGGTTTGAAAAAACCGATCAATTTCTGAATCACTCGATTCTCCTATCCAAGGATTATAAATTCCCACCAATTCCCACGTGCCAAAAATAGATGCATTTGGTTCTTCATTTTGATCACAGGAAACAAATAAGAATAGAAAGCAGAAATAAATGATAATATTTTTCATATCACTAATTGTTTACAAAAAGCAAACGACGCAAAAAGTAAAAACGCAACAAAGTCTCTCATTGCAGATCAAATATTTCCGGCTATTTCAGTTAAACATTTTCAATTAAAAAATGCCTATTCATTTGAATAAGCATTTTTTACAGAATTAACTAGTTTCTTCTCTAAGATAAATCAAGGGTTTTTAATTCTCAATAGTAAATAATTACGTTCCTACTTTTTCAACATGAGCTTCTTTAATTTTTCTCCGTAGGATTTTCCCAACATTAGATTTGGGTAATTCATCGATAAAGTATACTTCTTTGGGACACTTATATTTAGTTAAGAATTCATGACAGTGAGAAATAACAGACTCAGTAGTAAGTGACTTATCTTTTGGAACCACATATGCTACTACTTTTTCCGTTGACTTAGGGTCTGGCATACCTATCACCCCCACTTCTAATACTCCAGGACAAGAAGCGATTACATCTTCAATTTCATTTGGATAAACATTAAAACCAGAAACCAGGATCATCTCTTTCTTTCTATCGACAATTCGGAAGAACCCATCCTCATCCATAACCCCTATATCCCCTGTCTTAAACCATTCACCACGCATTACCTCTTCCGTTTCCTTTGGTCTTTTCCAATAACCTTTCATTACCTGAGGCCCTTTTATACAAATTTCTCCGCGATCACCTATAGCCATTACTTTTCCCTCATCATCCATGACGGTCATTTCAGTATTTGGTAGCGGAATACCTATTGTTCCATTTCTTTCAGTTCCATCTATTGGATTACAAGATGCAACAGGTGAAGTTTCTGTCAATCCATATCCTTCAGCAAGTGGAGTACCAGTTACCTCTTTCCAACGTTCAGCTGTAGCTTTCTGCACCGCCATCCCTCCTCCTACAGCTATTTTTAGATGACTAAAATTTAAATTTCTAAACGATTCCTGATTCAATAGGCCATTAAAAAGTGTATTTACTCCTGTAAATACCGAAAATTTATGCTTAGAAAGTTCTTTGCAAAAAGCCTGCATATCTCTTGGATTTGTAATCAGTACGTTGTGAGCTCCAATCTTGAGCATGGCGAGACAATTTACCGTCAAAGCAAAAATATGATATAGTGGCAATGCAGTAATTACCACTTCTTCTCTTTCCTTTAATTTTGGCTTCATCCAGGCAGAGATTTGCTGCATATTGGCGATTATATTGCCATGGGTTAGTTCTGCGCCCTTCGAAACTCCAGTAGTACCCCCAGTGTACTGTAAAAACGCAGTATCTTTTAAAGAAATTTTCGATGGTCTAAATTCATATTCAGAGCCTTGTTCCAAGGCAGATTTAAATGTATCTGAACCAGGCAAATTATAGCTTGGAACCATCTTCTTTATATGTTTTACAACCAGATTAACGATAGTTCCCTTGATTAAGCCAAGCATATCCCCTAATTCGGTTATAACAATTTTTTTAGCATGAATTTCGGACCTGATTTTTTCAAGATTGTAGGCAAAGTTTGCGACAATCACTATCACGTCTACACCAGAATCATTGAATTGGTGCTTCATTTCTGAGGAGGTATATAAAGGGTTTGTATTAACAACAATCATCCCTGCCCTAAGTGCTCCAAACATAACTACAGAATATTGAAGTGTATTTGGCATCTGTATTGCGATCCGAGACCCTCGCTCCAATTTCAAAACATGAGTGAGATAATTGGCAAAATGAGCTGAAAGCTTATTTAGTTCTAAAAAAGAAAGCGTTTTACCCATACATTCATAGGCAGTAGCTGAACCATATTTTTTTACTGATTCATCAAAAAGTTCAGAAATACTTTTATAAGCTTCACAGTCTACTTTTTTGTCAACTGATTTTGGATAATGTTTAAACCAGGGAAAATCATTCATTTTAATGTATCTTGGGTTTTGCTATTTTTTCTGAATTACTATAATTTCTGGGGTTTCAGCAACGATTTTTGACTTCTATTTTAAAATTTTTCTTGCGATTAACTCCTTCATTATTTCGTTTGTTCCTGCATAAATTCTCTGTACCCTTGCATCCGCATAAGCTCTTGCCACTCCATATTCCCACATATACCCATATCCACCGTGCAATTGAACGCATTCATCTGCAACTTTACATTGAAGCTCTGTCATATTATATTTTGCTGCAGATGCCATAGCAGAGTCTAGCTTGCCGTCATTATGAAGTTGAACTAAATAATCGCAGTAAATTCTTCCCTGTTCCAATGCAGCAGTCATTTCTGCAAGTTTGAATCTTGTATTTTGAAATTCTGAAATTGATTTGTTAAAGGCCTTTCTTGTTTTCACATATTCAATTGTAGCGGTAAGCATATACTCGCCCAAAGCCACAGCGGCTAAGGCAACCACCAATCGTTCTTGAGCCAACTCCGTCATCAAATATTTAAATCCTTCTCCTTCCTTTCCCAATAAGTTTTCTTTAGGAACTTTGACATCTTCAAAAAACAATTCGCAAGTATCTTGGGCATGTAATCCCACTTTATCAAATGGTTTCCCCTTTTTAAAGCCAGACATTTCTTTATCAATAAGCATCAAGCTAATTCCCTTAGCCCCTTTTAAAGGGTCTGTTTTTACCGCCACTACAACAATGTCAGAGAGGAAACCATTTGTTATAAATGTCTTTGATCCATTTACCAAATAATGATCTCCCTTATCTTCAGCTCTGGTTTGAATTCCCTGAAGGTCGCTCCCGGCGCCAGGTTCAGTCATTGCGATAGCACCAATAAAATCTCCAGAAACCATTTTTGGAATGTAATTCTGTTTTGCTTCCTCCGTTCCAAAATGCAAAATATAGGGTATTACAATATCATTGTGAAGAGGATATCCTATAGCCGGACCTGAGCATCCACTTAAACCTAACTCCTCTATTAAAATTGCGTTGAATCGAAAATCCTGAATATTCATACCTCCAAGGGATTCTGGAGCTTGCATTCCTAAAAACCCGTTATCACCAAATTTCTTCCAAGACTCTCTGGAAACCATTTTAGCTTTTTCCCATTCTTTATTATAGGGAGTGACTTCTTTTGCAATAAACTCTCTTACACTATCTCTGAAAAGCATATGCTCATCAGTGAATAAATTTCTAGGTAATCCAAACATATCAGGTAAATTTTTATTTATGTGCTATTTTCAAAAATACTTATTTTGGGGCTATAGGTGGTTGTTATGACTAAGTAGTGACAAAATCAAGAATCTTATGACCTTTGTATCTTTAATCCCAAATTCTAATAGTATGTTTGATCGCATGAGTAATTTCTATAGCTTATCTTATTAAAATTAAAAATGATAAATCTGGAATTAACTACCAGCATTCAAGAAATATCAAAAATACCTATCTGGGAATTCGAAGAACAGGTAGAAGCATCAGAACCTGCCGGAGAAAGCAATATGAATATCGTACTCCGAATTACCACAAATAAGCGTTCAGTTATTCTTAAGCAATCTAAACCTTATGTAAGGAAATATCCTCAAATAAAAGCCCCAATTAACAGAATAAGTGTTGAAAATGCCTTTTATAAGGCTGTAAATCAAAATCAAATATTAAAGAACTTTTCTCCAAAAGTCTTAGCTTTTTTACCAGATGAACATCTCTTGGTAACTGAAGACTTGGGAAAAGGAAGTGACTTCTCCGAAATATATGCAGGCCAAAGAGTTTTGAAGAAACAGGAAGTCCAAAATCTATGCGATTATCTTAACGCACTTCATGAACTTGAAGTTAAAAGTTTTCCAACTAATAATACCATGAAGATTTTAAATCATGAGCATATATTCTGGTTTCCCTTTTTAGAAGTAAATGGATTTGATCTTGACTCCATCCAGCATGGACTTCAGGATTTGAGTTTGAAATACAAAAAAAATTTAGCTTTAAAGAAAAAAATAGATCAGTTAGGGAAACAGTATCTATCTCAAGGCGATACACTTTTACATGGGGATTTTTATCCAGGAAGTTGGTTGAAAATGGGAAATGAAATTAAAATAATTGACCCAGAATTCGGTTTTTTAGGAGATCCAGAATTTGATTTAGGAGTATTATTCGCTCATTTTGAATTAGGACAACAATCGGAAGAATTAAAGAGTGAGTTTCTTCAATCTTATATCCAACCTTTATCTCCAAAGCTATTAGATCAATATCAAGGAGTAGAAATTTTACGAAGATTAATTGGCATTGCACAACTTCCACTGAATTTGACTCTTGAACAGAAAGAAAAATTAATGAATCGAGCAGTCGAATTGATTTTAGAATAAATGAAAAGAACCTATTTATTGGCTTTTTGCCTGATTCTAGCTTTTGCTTGTAATCGAAAAAAAATAGAAAATATTTCTAAAGAAAATATTCTTCCAATGGTAGATTCAGGCTTATCCCCAGAAGAACTCGAGGATAAAATTCTGGGAATGCTTGTTGGATCGGCTATCGGGGATGCCATGGGTGCTCCCACTGAAATGTGGCCAAGAACCGATATTGACTTGCAATATGGATTTGTCGAAACTTTAGATTCAATGGTTAGAGAGGTATCACCGGAAGGTATCTGGATCCCTAATTTACCTGCGGGAGGTACAACTGATGATACGCGATGGAAACAATTAACAGTTAATTACCTGCTTACCCAAAATCCTTACTCTTTAAAATCGCAGGATTTTGCGCAATACATTTTTGATCGATATTCAACTTATGTAAATGAATTAAAACTAACGGAGGGAGTGAATTCTTCTGCTATAGAAAAGGCAAACCTTAAATTGACCTGGTTACAAGAATGGGCAAAAGTGAGTCAACCCTATCTCACAGGGAATGTGGATGGATATGCTGACTCATTAAGTAGATTTTATGGAGGAGAAATGGTATGTGCAGGTTTGCTATATAGCCCAACTATTGGTGCGATCTACCCGGCAAATCCGGAAAAAGCCTATTCAGAAGCTTATAAATTATCAATCTTTGATATTGGATATGCCAGAGACTTATCGTCTTTGGCCGCATCTATGACGGCAGCAGGAATGAAAAAAGATGCCACTCCAGAAGACATTTTATCTGCTTTAAGAATTGATCCAAGAGGATATTATGAAAGTAGATTAGTAGGCAGAACAGCCCAGCGGATATTAATAGATGCATTATCTATTCAAAAAACTGCCCTGGAATTGGATAGCAGTTCTACTCGTTTAAATCCTCAAAGTAAGGGCTTACAATTTGCATTTCAAGAATTGGATAAAAAGCAACAGGATATGCCCTTTCATGCTGGAGAAATTTATCTTGAAGTTTTAACAGCCATGTTATATGCAGACTTCGATTTTCAGGGCACCATGGTGTTTTTAGTGAATTATGGGAGAGATAACGATACCACAGCAGCGGTAGCAGGAGGTATATTAGGTGCATTTGTAGGTTTTGAAAAGTTGCCTGAAACTTCAAGAAATAAAGTCGTCCAAGTGAGCAAAGAACAACTAGGGATAGATTTGAAAGTTTTAGCAAATAAACTTACAAGTCATATCTTAAAAAGCACAAAGCCCTGATGATTGATCATCAGGGCTTTTTACTTTGAAATCTTGAGATTTTATTAAAAAAATAAGACTCTTTTTCTTCCCATTGAATCGGTCACTTCCATATAAATATCTTTAGTATCAAGCCCCTCAAAAGAAAAGTCCTTTTTGAATGCTTCAGGTTGGTCAATAAACTCTTGATAAATTAATTTTCCAGATTGAGAGGAACGAACCTCAACTGTAACTCCTGGTTGAGTCAGTCCTATTACCGCAAGGTTTACTGTGTTTTCATCAACAGCTTTTCCATAAGCCATCAATGGAAGATCTTCAACTGGGATAGGTCTTTGGTACGTTTCTACTGGATAAATAACCTCCTCTTCATCAGTTACGATTTTAACTAAATATTCTCCTTGCGGAAGGCTACCTAGGTTAAAAGGAACTACTACATCTGTGCTTTTGATACGAACCTTTCTGTTTGTAAGGTTTTTACCGTTATGATCCAAAATTGAAATTTTTGCATTACCCACCTCACTCTTCAAAGTGACATTAATTTTCTGGAAGCTTGAACTTACTTCCGATAATTCTCTTAAGTCCTCGTCGGCTGCGATTGCGTTAAAAGAAAGTGCGCTTGCCATTGCTAATGCTATTATAGTTTTCATAATAATGTTGGTTTAGTGTTGTGCTTACCTTAATGCCAACCTTGTACCAAAAACTCAAAACCATCATTTACACAATTCAAAAAAAACGATAGAAAATATAAATTCAGAAAAATTGACAAAATATAATTTCGATAATAGTATATTTTATACTAAAAACCTGTATAAAAAATGGTCAACCTCTTGTTCGATTGTATTGTAAACGAACAATAAATACCTCTACTTCTATTTTGAGAGGTTACAGTTTTTTGAAAATTTTAAGAATTATAAATTTAAATAATTTGATAATTTCTATTTGTGATTTTCCGGAGTAAAATCGACCTGTTCCCAATTGAACACTTTTGTTCGTGTAGAGTCAATTATTAAACCCTTCGTGATTAAACTTCTTTCTTAATTTCATGAGTTTTAAATGTGATAAATTAAACTTTAGAGATTTTTAAAAGAGTATAAAAAAACCCTGATCAAATGATCAGGGTCTCTTCTTATAAGTTGGTTTAGTATTAGAAGAAAATTGTTCTTGTTCTACCTAATTTATCAGAAACCTGCATGTAGATATCTTCTGAATCCATGCCTTTGAATGAGTAATCTTTTTTGAAGCCTTTAGCTTGATCAATATTCTCTTCAAAGATCACTTTACCAGAGGTAGAAGAATATATTTTCACTTCCACTCCTGGTTCTGATAAACCGATAACGGCTAGATTCACGGTATTTTCATCTACTACTTTACCATAAGCCATTAATGGAAGATCCTCAACTGGTATAGGTTGGTTAGATGTCTCTACAGTGTAAACAACTTCTTCTTCTTCCGTTACAATTTTTACTTGGTATTCACCTACCGGTAAATTATTCATATCATAAGGAACTACAAGACTTTCATTTTTCACATGAACCTTACGTTGATTCAGGTTTTTACCATCTTCATTCATGATAGTAATTTTTGCATTGCCAACCCCTTCTTTAAGAGTAACATTGATTTTTTTAAACTTAGAATTTACAGTAGAAAGATCTCTTAAATCTTCGTTTGAATTTGATGCTAATGCGCTAAAAGATAAGGCGCTTGCCATTGCGATTGTGAATAAGGTTTTCATAACATATTGGTTTAGTGTTGTGCTTAGCTTATTGCCAAGCCCGTACCAAACTGAATC
>NZ_JBCLWJ010000021.1:0-57256 GCF_039563885.1 Algoriphagus sp. SE2
TTTTAAATAAGGAGAGGCTTTTTTTGTTTTCAAACCTGAATTATAAGAATACTTAATTCATGGCAATTATTAATTTGCTAATTCTAGGAAATCCTTCACTTGCTCATCATCTACTTCGCTAAAATCCTCATAAAACTGACCAACTGCCCGAAAGTCATTTGGTACTATCAAACAAATGACTTCATCCACAAAAGGTGAATTTTGTAAGTTCTGAAAGGCGTCAGGGGGAGATACAGGAATTGCTATTACAATTTTTTTAGGCTTTTCTTCTCGTAGCATTTCAATAATTGATAATACTGTATTTCCAGTAGCGACTCCATCATCGACTACTAATAGAATTTTGCCATGAAGATTCATCTCTTCTTTATCTCCGCAAAATTTTTGAAACCGTTGCCTAAGATTTTCTTTTATTTTTTTGGTTTCTTCTTCAATATAATCATCAGGAATATCATTGGCTGCAGGGCTGAGAATTCTATTTTTGAGAGTTACAGCACCTATTGCATATTCCTTGTGAAAAGGATGTCCGATTTTTTTTGAGAGCACAATCTCCAATGGTAGGTTTAAAGATTTTGCAATGATATAACCGATGGGTACACCTCCCCTTGGGATGGCTAGGACAACAGCATCTTTGTCTTTATAATCCATTAATTTTTCGACTAATAATAATGCGGCTTCCTTTCTATTCTTAAACTTCATCTTTATTTTTTATTAGTGAAATAATTATCAAACCAATCAATGGTCAATTGTGCAACCTCTTTGAGTTTTCCGGGTTCGCTAAATAGGTGAGTGGCTCCTTCAATAATTTTTAATTTTTTAATGCAATCTAGACGATCAAATGCTTTTTGATTTAATTCAATGACCTCATAATCATTTCCTCCAACAATAAAGAGCGTTGGAACTTCTATTTTTTTTAAAACGGACAAAGCTAAATCTGGTCTTCCTCCTCTAGAAACTATAGCCCCTATCTTTTTCCCTAAAGTTGCTGCTGCAAATAATGAGGAAGCTGCACCTGTGCTGGCTCCAAAATATCCTAAGGGAACCTTTGAAAGATTCTCTTTTTCTATCAGATACTCAGTGACGTCAACCAAACGTCGCGTCAATAAATCTATGTCAAACCTATTTTCATAAATCAGATCTTCTTTTTCTGTAAGGAGATCAAACAATAATGAAGAATAACCGGCCTCCAGTAAAAGATCTGCCACGAAATTATTTCTGGTACTTAGCCTACTACTTCCGCTGCCATGGCAAAAAATAATCATCCCATTTGGGTTTTCGGTTTCCCTTAAAATTCCTTTCAAATTGAGGTCTCTCAAAAGAATTTCTATTTCTGTTTTATTTTTCATTCGACTTAAAAAAATGGATAAACCTTATTCCTCCTTTAGTCTGAGAGCTAATAAAAATAAGACTTCATATTGATAATAAACATGATTTTTATCAATATGAAATCACATAAAACTACGAATCATAGTAAAAAAAATGACGGAAAGTAGGTGTTTAGAGAATATCAAAATAGAAACTAAAAAGCTCAAGGATATTATGAAGAGCTTTTTGGCGGCTTTATAATTCCGTGGATGAGGCTATGAAAAAACAGTCAAATCCCAAGCTATTTAGACATGTTGATCAATCAAAATTGTATTTCCATCAGGATCGAATAAAACAATATTGGCTGGCCCTGAAGTAGTGTCATCCGCTTCGCTTTCAAGTTTTATTCCGTTTGCTTTTAGTGATTTTTGTATTTCTCTCACATCATCAAATTCTTCCAGTGGGTTGGCATTTTCGTCCCATCCTGGATTGAAAGTAAGGATATTGTGAGTAAACATCCCATGAAATAGACCAATCAGGGAATTACCATTTTTCATGATCAAATAGTTCTTATCCATGTCACCTCCAAAATGGGAAAAACCCAATTTCTCGTAAAATTCTTTTGAGGCTTTTAAATCTTTAACAGTTAGGCTGATAGAAAATGCTCCGAGTTCCATAAGTATTTTGATTAATGAAAAATTTGTTCTGGTTTAAGAAGGTGTTTTTTACCCTCTCGAACATTTAAAATACTTTTTTTGAGAGAAATACTCAAATGGTTTGATGAGGTAAAAATAAGAGGTTGATAATTTTAATCTTTGATTTCAATCCTCTAATGGGAATAGACTCTTATCAATTCCCGGAATAATTGAAAGGGCATTTTCAAAATACACCTTCCGGAGGATTGAATCAGGAAGTCCCAAACCATACATTTTCCAATGAGCATGACGCTTTCGGTAATAATCAAAATACTCATCCTCCGTTTCTAATACCCGGAAATAAGTGTAGTATTCTTCCATTTTGTAGGTATCTTTTCCAAAAAGGATACGATCCTGATAATCTATAAAAAAAGAACGCGCAGCTTTTGGCTGCCTTCCTAATTCTGCTAAAACAGCCCCAATCTCCGTGTACATATTTGGAAATTCATCCATAAGTTCGCCGAGCTTTTTAAGATTATTCCCATACCATCCTAAATGAGCATTGATGAATATGGTTTCTGAATGTTTTCTGAAAACTGCGTGTTGCTCCGCCATGATAGAATCAAAAGAAGGAAGTTTCTCTGGATTTCTATATCGACTTGGGTATTGCTTCAATTCTAGCCAACGTTCATTGTACTTGTCTTTGGGTTTCCAAAAAGAATTTGGCTCACCAGAATGAATTAATACAGGAATTCCAAGTTCGCCACATTTAGCCCAGATGGGATCAAGTCTAGAATCATTTACCGGAATTCTATTTCCATTATTATCGGTGTCATTTAAACCAAGTTCTTTGTAAACTTTCAGACCTTTTACTCCTTGTTTTACACCTTCCTCTAACATCCTCAATGGCGTTTCTGGCCAGTCAGGGTCATCGAGATTTTCGAAGTTGAGATTTAAAAATACTACGAATCGGTTAGGGTAATTATTATTTACATTATCCAAAGACCATTCTAAAACTTTGCCACGGAAACCGCTCAAATTGACCATTAGGCCCATATTTAACGAGTCCATTTCAACAATCAATTTTTCTAGATCCTGTACAGGCATAATCCAATGGTGATTATGCACGTCGATGAAAGGGAATTTGGCTTTTGTGAGGCGATGTTCGGGTACTACCAAAGTGGATACCGGTTCGTAATTTTCAACATCCATGACGTTTAGACGGTATTGAATTAGGCCGATGATCCAATAAGTAATTCCAAGAAAAATGAGTATCCCTATAGGTAGGAATACCCATTTTTTTGTTGAAAAAGCCATTATGATTGCTTATTTGGCACTGATTGGAACCTGAATTAGAGTCATGTCCCAAGCCATATTCATTAGGATATTAGCCCCATCTGCTTCGAAACTGATAGTGAATTGTTCAACTTCAGAATCCGGTTTGGCTACTGGGATGTCCACCTTAGCTACATCTAACTCATAATTAGGTTCTGTTACACCGAAATAAACATCGATTTCACTGTTTAAGGAAATTTCGAAAGTATCTGCTCCTGGAACAGCATACATCCTGTATGTTCCGGCTGGAACACTTTTGCCTGCAAATAGAACATCTTGGTTAAACATAATTTCTGTAGCAGCATTTGCACCAAGTCTCCAATATTTTCCATATGGCTGTAGTGCACCTTCTGATTCGGGACCAAATATCAATCTTCCTTTTTTAGAGGGTTGTGAATATTCAACTGTAATATCAAGACCTCCATTGCTAAATGAGGTTGAAGTTGGAGGGCTGACTGGAAAAAGCATTCCATACCCAATAAATGCGATAAAGGCAATTAATAAAATACCTAAACCCAAAAGGATTTTTTTAAACATAAAAGTTGTGGTTAGTTGAAAATGAATAAGTTAAAAATAAGTGAAATCCGAGGAGGAAGCAATAAGGTTAGGGTTTCAAAATTTTAAGAGAGATGCTTTATTTCAATTCTTATTTAACTTTAATACGATTATTTTAGCTTAAAGTATTGAAAGAGACATCAGGAGAAATTTAAATGTTATTTTTAGTTAAGAGTGTTTTTAAATTAATTTGAAAAAATTAAATTCTTTAAAAATTCAAATATCCGTACTTTAAATTTCAATTCATCCAATTGTCAAAATAATTCACTCTTTGATTCTTTTTGTATGGTAAATATTCAATTTTTCAGTTTTTTCCTTGGTTTGTTTTTAAGTCTTTTTTCGATAAATCTCAAAGCGAAAAACGATACTGAAATAAGGGTGAATTTGGCGGCATATCCAGTGGAAATGCCCAAAAAAGCCTTGGTTTTAAGTAAGTCTGACTTGGGTGATATTGTCCTTTTTCTGAAAAATAAAGAGGGAGGTCTTATTCAGAAGTATGATGGCAAATTACTGAAAGAGTCATGGGAGCCATTTTCATTTTACTATGAGATTGATTTCTCTGATTTGAAAGAGGAGGGAGATTATTTTTTGGAGATCCCTAATTCCAATATCAAAAGCAATATATTTTCAATAGGAGCCTATCCAGCATGGCAAGAAGATGTAGTTTCTTTTATCAGAACTCAGCGATGTGGTTTTAATCCTTTTCTTGAAGAATATTGCCATCAGGAGGATGGGCTAAGCTTTTTTGGAATTTGGTCAGATTCCACAAAAATAGATGCAAGAGGAGGTTGGCATGATGCAGGAGATCAATTGAAGTACTTGATTACCAGTAGTAATACTACAGCAAGGTTGCTGATGACTTTTCAAATGAAGCCTGAAAGTTTTACAGATCAGGTCAATGAAATGGGGTTGGAGGGCAAAAATGGATTACCGGATATCTTAGATGAAGCTAAATGGGGCTTAGATTGGATTCTGAAATTACACCCGGGACCAAATGAGCTTTACCATCAGGTGGCAGATGACAGAGATCATAGAGGGTTCAAACTTCCCCATGAAGATAATGCAGATTATGGCTGGGGAGCAAATAGGTATAGACCTGTTTATTTTGCCACTGGAAAGCCACAAGGGCTTTCAAAATATCAAAGTGAAGCGACTGGGATTGGGAATTTAGCAGGTCGGTCTGCTGCAACCTTGGCCTTGGGATATCAGGTTTTTATCTGTTTTGAAGATTATCATGAATTTGCTGAGCAATGCTTAAAAGCTTCAATTGAACTTTATCATATGGGGAAAAACCAAGAAGGATACCAGCAAGGAAACAGTTTTAGTGCTCCCTATAGATATGAAGAAAATACTTGGGCTGATGATATGGAATGGGCTGCTGCTGAGTTATTTAAGGTTTCCAAGGAAAAGCAATATTTGGAAGATGCCAGGAGGTATGCTTCGATTATAAAAGAATGGTCTTGGATGGAACGGGATTCTGCAAGCCATTATGAAATGTATCCTTTTATGAACATGGGACATTATGCACTTTGGCAAGTTGGAAAGGAGGAGGATAAAAAGCGGATGATCGAATATTATGGGCATAACCTAGAGCAAATTCAAAAGAGAGCAGATCGAAACCCTTATGGAGTAGGACATTTGTTTATTTGGTGTTCGAATAACCTGGCAGCGGCTGTTTCAACTCAAGCGATGCTGTATGAAGAAATGACAGGCTCAAAGAAATACAGACCTCTTTTAATCAATCATATGAATTGGCTCCTAGGTCTCAATCCATGGAATACCAGCATGATTACAGGTTTACCAGAAAACGCAGACTTTCCGCTGGATGTACATATGCCATTTTGGAGGCTATTAAATGTTTCAATCAAAGGAAGTTTAGTGGATGGTCCCATATGGTCCATCATCCATGAAAATATGTTGGGAATAGAATTATCTGAACCAGACGAATATGCACATTTGCAGCCAAAACATATCAAATACATGGACGATTGGATGGACTATAGTACCAACGAACCAACTTTAGATGGTTCTGCAGAACTGTTAATGATTCTGACGTATTTGAATAATGACTAGGCTATTCTTTATTTCCTTTTTTGTAGCAATTTCATTTAATCTTAATGCACAAGAAATTTTTGATAGTCAGGGGGCTTTGATCCGATCTGATCAAAGTAAGAAAAGTATTTATTTAATTTTTTCAGGGCACGACTATTTTGAAGGGTTTGAGCATGTCCTTTCTGTTTTAGAAAACAAAAATATTAAGGGGTCATTTTTCCTTACAGGTGATTTTGTTAGGGCACACCCTGATCTGACGAAACGCATCAAGTTAGAAGGACACTTTGTTGGGGCGCATTCTGATAAGCATTTGCTGTATAATTCATGGGAGAACCGAGATAGCTTACTCTATTCGCAAGATGCGATTCAAAAAGATATCTCAGATAATCTGAAAGTACTTGAGGATCTTGGGATAGAACCTAATTATTTTTTACCTCCTTATGAATGGTATAATCAAAAAGTAGTGGAATTAGCTAAGGAGTTGGGTCAGGAAACTATCAACTTTAGTCCAGGATCTCGATCGAATGCAGACTACACTTTTCCTGAAATGAATAATTATATAAGTTCTGAGGAAATCTTGAAAAGTATTTATTCTTATGAATCAAAGTTTGGAATGAATGGGTTTCATTTATTGATTCATCCTGGTACTTCACCCAAAAGAAAGGATAAATTTTATTTCAAATTAGAAAGCCTACTTGAACAATTAATGAAAAATGGATATCGTTTCGAGAGGTTTTAGATTAATAAAAACTGTTTTTTTAGAATTTAATCATATTCACTAATAGTAACTTTCCCCCCGATCCCTGATGCCATTGTTTTCCAATTGCTCGCATCAAAAGGTTTGTAGTCAATATTGACAAAGTTGATTTCATGGTAGTTTCTCCATTCTATCCCATTTCTGTCCAAATATCGGATGCTGTTGGCCATCAGGTTTGCCACTTCTATTTTGATAGTGTTTTGGCCGTTTTTGAGTTGATGCGTAATATCCAGCTGGTAAGGAATACTCCAGACAGCACCTGCGTACTCCCCATTGATCCAGATTTTAGCACTTTCATAGACTTTTTCAAAACTCATTAAATATTGCTTGCCTTCAGTTTTGCTTAGGTTAAATTCAGAGGAATAGATAGCCTGCCCCGAGAAGTCATCCGCTTTTTCATTTTCTCGATCAGTCCAAGGTCCTATCATTTCCATTTGTATTGTTTCCGGTAATGTGGGTTGACCCTGAACAAAGGACAGTTTCCAGCTAGAGGAAATATCTAAGGAATTAGAAGATTTGCTGTAATCTGGCCATCCAGGAATATCCAGATTTGTCTTATCATTGAAAACCTTAATAAATACGGATTCACCGGATTTTAAATAAACTGGAATTGAAGTTTTTCCTTCTGAAAGCTGGGCATTCAGTTTTCCTCTTTTTCCAGTCAAAGGATCTAAAATCATCACCGATTCTGATTCTTTATTCAACAGAATTCTTTGCTGAATATCCGAAGCGCTGTGATTGACTAAGAAGTAATAGGTGCCATCTTCCGCTTTTCTTCGGATAAAACCCAAGCCGGAATCAACCAAGGTTTCCCTTTCAATTTTCATTGCCTCCAATGCATTTAGAATATCACCTGACAGAATTACAGAACCATTTCCATGTGCTGATTTCCCATTTTCAAAATTCAGGCTGTTCCAAAGTTGGTTTAACTCTGCCTGAAATGCCGCAGGTTCAGCATGGTGTCCAGGAATGGATTTGGGTTTGCTCTGAAAAATCACAGAGGCACCATTTTCAGCCAGCTTCAAAATGTTCTTGAGTGTTTCAATAGGCATGAATTCCGTTTCAGGAATGATTAAAACTTTCGCAGAATTGCTTTCTGAAGTTTTGATTTCTCCATTTTCAACTTTGGAATTGGCTATCATGTCATCAGAAATAAAATCCAAAGAATAGCCCGATTCCATCAGGTATTTAGATTGTTTGTAGAATTCGGTTGGGTGTAACCATTCGTCGACCGCATGCACGGTAATCATTTCCATTTTACCTTTTGGTTCTGCCCACACATCGTAAACTGGCCAATAAATCAGCAATTCATTGTCGGGTTTTCCACTTTGTAAAATTGACTGGGATCTTGAAATAAATTTATTGAACTCGTCAAAATGTGGCCAGAGACTGTTTTGTTGAGTCAAATTCAAAGAAGCATAAAACAACCAGCCGGGATAAGGTACATCTTCCGGACTATAAGTAACGCCATGGTAAAAAACATGATTTACGCCAGCCAGAAATGCCTGCTCAACTTCTGGTTTCATCTGAGGAAAAGAGGATTTAAAATGCTCTCCAAGCCAGGTGAATGTCTCGGAGGAAACAAGATTTTTTCCCGTCAGATGGGCTGCTGAAGAAGCAAACTTCAACATTATTGGATCAGGATCAACATTTCTAATATCGGCACTGTCCCTTCGTAATCCTGGAATCGGGAAGTAGCTAGATCCAAAAGTTTCACATTCAGGAATGTCTACCTCTGCATAGAGATCCAATAAATTACCGGGTGAACCATGCGCTTGATTTTTGGTAATCTTAGATTGACTATGTGCCCATTCTGTCCAATTTTTTGTGAAATTGGTTATAAGCAAATCATTAATGGTTTCTCGATAATCAGACTTGATTCGTCTGACTATTTCTGAATTCTCTTCACTTTCAAAATAGGGTAAGTAATTCTTTAAATCATACCCTCTCAATTTTTCAAATTCTTCAAAAAAATCTTCGGTGAAATCTGCTCCATACACCTCAAAACTGTCATTGTAGAAAGCTCGGAAACCATAGTTCTTTCCATTGAAAGCATTTTGAAAATAGGAATCATAGGAATCTACAGCAGTCTTGCTAAAGTGATCTAAAGTAAAGCCAACTCCTCCGGGAGCCGCTCTCTTAACTTTTTGACCAGTTTTATCGAGAAAAATAGCATTGATGTCCCAATTGCCAGGCTCATTCCATTCTAACTTGCCATCCTCGCTGAGAAACTCTGTGATGTCTTTTGCTTCAAGATTTTCGTCATAAGCCATAACCGCAATTAACTTCCCAACAGGTTGATTTTCATTCCTTCTTTGAAAAACAATAGGCGTGTTGAAAGGCTTGCCATCTTCCTTTTTATAATCTTGGATTTTCATGCTGGTTGCCGCATATTCCAAACTTACTTGAGGACCTCCAAAAGGCCAGCCAGTTCCTTGAGTCAAATCAACACCCATACCTATAGAATCAGCTTTATCAATCGTGAAATCCAACATTTCAAGCCATTCATCAGATAAATAATCAATATATCTGTCTTCATAGCCTTTGGCACCATAAATCGGTGCGATTTCTACTCCGCCAAGTCCTGCTTCCTCATATTTCTCTAATAAGGAAGTAATATTTTTTTTATCAACTGCGTTTCCCATCCACCACCATCGAGTCCAAGGTTTGGCCGTCTTCGTGATTTCTGGCCATTCAGTAGATCCTTTTGAAGGTTTTTCCTCGGAATTACATGACAAAAAGAAAATGGAAAAGAATAATAAAATCAGACAGGTTTTGAGATTCATAGCAATGGTTTTATTGCAAATTAAAAACGTTTTCTAACGGAGAAGTAATAGGAGAATTGTCTTCATTTGTTTCCATGATGTCAGCCATATACTTCCACCATCGTTTGACAATTTCTGTATCTCCAAGATCTTGGGAATTGGTATTTCCTTCAATCACTTGAAATGCAAATAAGAAGGAAGTTTCTTTATCCAAAAATATCTGATAATCAATGATTCCGGTTTCTTTTAATAAAGTAACCAATTCGGGCCAAATCTCACGATGTCTCCTTTCGTATTCCTCCTCATTTCCTGGAATTAATTTCATTCGGAAAGCTAGTTTTTGTCTCATGACTTACTTTTTTAAAAATGACTTCAAATCAGTTTCAGATAGATTTCTAATTGCTTTTGCAACGATTTTAGCATTTAATGCGGCACCTTGTTCGATTGTATGCGTATGATCTGTGTCATTGAAATAATGTGTCTTTACATATTTTTCTCCAAGACTGTCATATTCATTTGAAATAAGTGTGTTCAAGTCTATAAATGCAGTGTTGGTGTCCTCCGCCACTTGCTTTGCCCATAGCCCGTAATCCGAATCAGCCCGTACTACCTTTCCATCCTTCCATATATTTCTTGGGATTAACGAACAAACAATCGGGGTGACGCCTTTTGCTTTCGCTGCCACTATCATTTGGCTCAAGTATTGCCCATAGGAATATACAGTTTCCTGTTGTTTGGTAATCGGATTATATATGTTTTGGGCTTCCAGACCAGCACTTTTGATTGTTCCTCTAGCTCTTGCGGTATCATCTAAGGGACTGGAATCATTGTGGCCAAACTGCATTATTAAGAAATCTCCCGGTTCAAATTTGTCCAATACTTTCTGCCAATGACCATATGTTTGAAAAGTTCTGCTACTAGTACCTCCCAAAGCATGGTTTTGCACTTTAATTTTGTTAAGATCAAAAAAGGGAGCTATGAAATCTCCCCAACCCCAAAGGCCACCCGCACCGTCTCCTTGTCCATTTTTGACAGTTGAATCTCCGATTAAGAAAAGAGTTGGTTTATCTTTTTTCAGATAATCTTTTAAATCAATATTGGTAAGGCGGCGGATACCCTCGGTAACTGACCAAGCATTGATTCTTGCTCCAGCTTCATTGGTATGTGTATGGTCTTTTTCGAATAGTCCTTTCACTACAAAAGGACCCCAAATATCATATTGGTCTGCTATAATTGAATTTAAATCTATAAAAGGAACTCCTTGTCTTCTTGCAACTTCTTTGGCCCATTTTCCAAAATCTTGATTTGCTCTTTCCACTTCTCCATCTTTGAACTTGTTTCTAGGAATCATAGAGGCTACAATCGGTGTGGCACCTTTTGATTTTGTTTCCTTAATGAATTTTTCTAGATACCATCCATAGGTATGGACAATTTCTTGGCTACCATCTGGCCAGATTAATTCTTTGGTTTCATCCCCCAGACCTCTTAAAACACCCCGATAACCAGCCCGTGTAGTATCTGGGTTAGATCCTTCATTATGACCGAATTGCATGATCACAAAATCTCCCGGTTTAATTGTGGAAAGTACCTTTTCCCATCTTCCTTCTTTGATGAAAGTTCTTGTACTTCTTCCAGCCATCGCTTGGTTGCTTACAGTTAATCTTTTGCTATCGAAGAATTCCTGAAGGAAATTACCCCAACCTTTTTGTTGGTTTCCTTCTCCACCATTTCTAACTGTAGAATCACCAATCAGGTACAAAGTCTTTTGATCGAAATTTTTATTATAAGATTGAATAAAAGCTGAAATAGATAAAATTATAGGTATAGCCAAAAATAGATTAAAGAAGGATTTCTTAATGGGCATAATTAGAAATAGCTTTAAAAGACGTTTGATAATAAATTTCTAAGGTAGTAAAGAATCTTTTTATGTCTTTACCATTTTTAAGGGTCTATTTAAATCAAATTGTTCCCAAATAGAGCGTACTTATTTTATATCAAGATAAATAAATCAGTTTTTAAGGAGGAAAAATTTGCTTTACTGGAAAAATGTGGGAAGAATTTAAATGTCACATAAAATCAACTCCATTTATATAATTGAATGACCCCTCTTTTGTGATGGTGACTTTTTGGATTAATTTAAGTGCCACAACCTTAATCTTATGATAAAACAAAATCTAATATCAATTAAAGGACTAACAGCATTAACCTTATTGCTTTTAGTAGGTTCTCTGCCTCAGTCCTTTGCGCAAAAAATACCTGATCAGGTAGTAAAAGAAATTAAATTCAGAGAAATCGGTCCAACTCGTCAAGGGGGAAGGTATGTTGATTTTGCGGTAGTAGATAAAAGCCCAAAAATTATATATGCCGCAACAGCTTCCGGAGGTTTATGGAAAACTATCAATAACGGACAGTCTTGGGAATCAATTTTTGATGATCAGCCAGTGATTTCCTTAGGGGCAGTAGCTGTCGACCAAAAGAATCCAAACGTGGTCTGGGTCGGTTCAGGGGAAGCGAATAATTCAAGGAGTTCTTATTGGGGAGATGGTGTTTATAAATCTCTGGATGGGGGCAAAACTTGGGAAAATATGGGATTGCCAGAGTCTCATCACATTGGTAGGATCCTTATTGACCCTAATGATTCTGATGTTGTTTACGTAGCAGCTTTAGGACATCTATATTCTGAAAATGAAGAGAGAGGACTTTATAAAACTACAAATGGAGGTAAATCCTGGAATAAAGTTTTAGAAGTTAAAAGAGAAGATGGAAAATTCATCGGAGTAGTAGATGTGACCATGAGTCCAGATGATCCTAATACATTAATTGCTGCTGCTTATGACAAAATACGTCGTCCTTGGACCTTCAACGAAGGTGGAGAAGGAAGTGGAGTTTACAAATCTACCAATGGTGGTAAATCCTGGGAAAAACTAGGAAATGGATTCCCAGATGGATTTTTAGGAAGAATTGGTTTGGCTTATGCTCCAAACAACTCCAATGTTGTTTATGCCAATGTGGAGAATGTGAACGTTGAAGGGATTTCCAAAGAAGAAAGAAGAAGAATGTTAGAGGTTGGCATACCTTTAGGTAAAGACCAAAAAGTAGTAGGCACTGAAATGTACCGATCTGATGATGGAGGAGAAAGTTGGAGAAAAATCAATCCGGATGGTGAGGATGTAGGAGGGTATCCCTCGTATTATTATCAGCAAGTAATAGTCGACCCAAACGATGCTGATCATGTATATGTTTTGGGAATCAGAGTTTGGGAGACAAAAGATGGAGGTGAAACTTGGGGAACGCCGTTCCGTTTTGGAGGAGATAATCATGCGATGTGGATTGATCCAGCAGATTCGGAACATATGTTATTGGGTTATGACCATGGCATGGGGATTACTTATGATGCTGGAGCAACCTGGTATCACCCCGATGAATTGCCACTCGCACAGTTTTACGCTGTGGATGTTGATATGGCATATCCATATAATGTATATGGAGGCTTGCAAGATAATGGTTCGGTTAGAGGTCCAAGTTCTATGAAGGATGGAAGTTCTATTCCTTTTGAAGCTTGGCAACGAGTAGGTGGAGGAGATGGAATGTATAATGTTGTTGATAGATCGAATAATCGATATCTATATAATGAATCACAGTTTGGTCCAATCCAAAGACTGGATTTAGAAACTGGTGAATCTAAGAGTATTCGATATTCAGGTGCAAGAGATATGCGTTGGAATTGGAATTCGCCTATTGTAGTTTCTCAATTTAATACTGATGTGGTTTATCATGCAGGTAATAAGGTTTTAAAATCCACTTTTAGAGGAGAAAACTGGGAAGAAATTAGCCATGATTTATCTAAAAATGACTCTGTAAAGGCTAATGGAACAGGTAATATCCAATATGGTACTATTACAACCTTAGAAGAGTCTCCTTTAAATCCTGATGAGTTATGGGCAGGAACAGATGATGGAAATCTTCATGTGACTAAAGATGCGGGTAAAACCTGGACACTTTTAAATAGTAATATTCCAAATAATCCCGAATACTGGGTAACAAGGGTTGAGGCTTCAGCACATTTTCCAGGAACTGCCTATGTTTCTTTTAATGGGATGAGGAGAGATGACTTTACCTCCTATTTATATAAGACTACTGATTGGGGAGAAACCTGGACTTCAATCGCAGCTGGAATCCCCGCAGGTGGAGTGAATGTCATTCGAGAGGATCATAAAAACCCTAATCTGCTTTTTGTAGGAACCGAGTTAGGAACTTTTGCTAGTATTGATGGAGGGGTAAACTGGACTAAATTCATGACAGATATGCCTGTTAATCCTGCCTATGATATGGTCATCCATCCTAGAGAAAATGAGTTGGTAGTTGCAACTCACGGTAGAGGGATATTTATAGCTGATATATCTCCACTTCAGGAAATGTCAGATGAAATTTTAAACTCAAATTTGACATTATTCGAAATTCAGCCAGCTGTACAATATGTTGAAGGTCTTAGCAATGTTACTGCTTTCACAAATTTTGATGGGGAAAGCAGAGCGCCTGGTTCTCACATACACTATTATTCAAAAGAGGCTGGTGAAGCTACTATTAAGGTTTATAAAGGTTCAAAAGAGATTTTAAGTAGGAAAGTAAATGCAAATGCTGGTTTGAATTTGTTTAATTGGAGGTTTGAAGAAATCACAGGCGAAAGATCTCAGAAACAATTAGACCAAACCGCTGAAAGATTTAGAAATTTCGGTATGGAAGAAGAAGATATTACACGAAGACTAGAGGATATGAAATATATTACAAGGACAGTTGGGCCAGGTAAGTATAAAGTAGTTATTGAAATGAATGGTGAAACGGATACTGGAGAAGCTGAAGTGATGAAGGATTATTGGAGTGTAAATTAAATTCCCACAACTAGAGCTTTTTAGGTCTGACTTGAAAAAGTCAGGCCTATTTTTTTACCATATTAAAATAGGAATGAAATAAAGAAATTGACCCCAATAAAATGAGTGATTATTTCATTGAAAAGGAGTGGTTTATTCAAACATTAAGACTCTGGCTAATACTTTTCTGTATCAATTTTGCTCAAGAATATGTTTAGTATTCTCATGAATTTTGAATTCAATCTATATAGAAAAATCATTGATTCATTTCTTGTGTAGAACCATTTCCAGGTTGAAAGTTGAAAAAAACTCTTAGGGTTAATATTATCCACACATAGAAAGAATAGATTAGATGAGCCAATTCAAGCTTATTTTGTGGTTTAATCAATGTGTGAGGGTAAAAAAATCCACAAGATTGATTAAATCTTGTGGATTAATTGTTTCAATAATGATTAGTTATCTGAATACCGAATTAAACAGCCTAATTAATATGCATTTTTATTGTTAAACAGAATACATTTAACAGTTAATAATATGATTTTGAAATCTAATAGAACACTCCATTTTTTGATATAGAATAAATCATAAGCTAAGCGAAAATCCATGTCTGATTTATTTATGATCTCACCTCTGTATCCTTTTGCTTGAGCTAAGCCAGTAATTCCAGGTTTTACCATATGTCTACACATGAATCCGCCTATTTTCTCAGAATATTCTCTATTCATAATAAGTGCATGCGGTCTTGGACCTACTAAAGACATTTCTCCCAAAATCACATTGAATATCTGTGGTAGCTCATCTATACTTGTCGATCTTAAGAATGCACCAACTTTCGTAATTCTAGGGTCATTTCTTTGAGCCTGCAAAAATTCTGAATTTATGTTGAACTTCATCGTTCTGAATTTATAGCAGTAAAATGGCCTATTATTTTTTCCATGTCTCAATTGCTTGAAAATAACTGGTCCTTTTGATTCTAGGGAAATAAATAGAGCGACAATTGCAAATAACCACCAACCCACAGTTAATAAGAAAAGCGTGCTTAGCGTTAAATCAACAACTCTTTTTGTAGCCACTTGGATAGAATCCAAGTGATTAATTGAATAGGATTTATAAATAAACTCCTTGTCAATTTTAAAATCCTTTACGGCAATGTAGTTATCAATAGTAAGTGACATCTTTTGAGAAGTTTAATACCTTAAATTGTGATTGATTTTAGATAATAGGATATGTTTTACATAGATTCCGCCATAGAGGACATATCTCCTCCATAACCTTTTAGGCTCTTTTAATAATCTAGCGAACCATTCAAGTCCGTTATTCACCCAAAAATCTGATGGTCTTTCGATTGTACCAGAGAAAAAATCAAAAACAGCTCCGATTGAACATATATAAGTAGCCTGAATTTTGTCTCTGTTCTGATAAACCCATTTTTCCTGTTTTGGGGCAGTCATTCCAACAAAAAGGACATCTGGGGAAAATTCATTGATTTTCTGAATCATGATCTCATTCTCTTCTTCAGAAAATTCATCTCTGAAAGGAGGAGAGTATGTTTCACATGTGACGTTTGGAAATGAAGTTCCCAGCTTGTTCTTAATAGCATCTAAAGTTTCTTCTTTGGAACCTAGATAGAAGCAACTTCCATAGACACTGTTCAAATACTTCAAAACGAATTCGTGAAGATCAGCACCAGCTATCTTATTTAAGTTGTCTCCACTTAATAATTTAGCTGAAAGAACAATAGAGATACCATCTGGTAAAAGGACGTCAGAACTCATAAGAGCATTTTTAAAAACTACATCCTCTTCAGCCAGACAATAGCTGTATTGATTCAAGGTGTTGATGATTGTCTTTCCCTTTTGAAGTACATCAATCAATTGTCCTTTGAACATTGAGTAACCAAGAAACTCCGAACTTAGTGTATTCATAGTGCTGTATTTAATAAAAAGCAGGTATGTCTTTTACTGCTTATTTTGGCACAAGATACAAAAATTATAATGTGTAATGCATTTTTAATAATAAAAAAATATTGAGTTTGATACGCTTTGTTTTAAAAACAATAAAAAATCTTTTAAAAATTATAAAAAATTAGATTTTTCATGGTTTTTGTATTTCCAAAGTCAAATAATTTAGAATGCTTTGAGTAAAAAAAAATTCAAAATTCAATTAAAAAAAATGGGTGTCAGAATTCATGGGTTGTTTCCTAGAAAAAATGAACCTAAAACTTAGGGATTAGGGTTTGTAATTATTGGTGTGACAAATGATTTGAATCTCCTTAATTGCTAATCAAATACCTAAAAGTGCTTATGATATTTTTTTTCCTTCACGTAAATTCTTAAAATTTAATTCTGTCAATCTGAAACTTTTGAAGAAATTTTAAAAAGATTTCAAAACTTCGAGATTTAACGCTTCATGTAAAAGTCATGAATGCTGAAATTTCACCCTTTCAAAATGGAAATCACTTTATTTCCATATCCTAATAGAGTTAATCGATTTTTATTCATCCAGTGTATCCCTTTTAACAAATAATGGTTTTTTAAATAAATTAAAAAGTATTTCAAAACCAATTAAACGCATTTTGTACTTTGTGTTTTAGCTTTCAATAGCTATATTTGATTGAGATGTTGATTTCGATTTTCCAAAAAAACTAGATTCTTCAATGTTTATTTGGATAGAGTCTATCTGGATCTTTAAGTCTGCTAGCTGCTTTTTTTAAGGAGTAGATGCTTTAAAGCCAATAGGGGAATTTCTCAATTTGGATTTATATCTAACTGAAGGCTCAATTTTAATGGTATTGAATTTAACTTTCAAATCACCTTATTAATGTGTTGAGGGGGGAATGTAGAACTGTTAAATGGTATAATTTGTAATAAAAGATTAGTCGTGGATTTTTTAAGAAAAAAAATTTATATAGCCGGCCATAAAGGAATGGTAGGGTCTTCAATTTGGAGATTGCTAAAGGCAAGGGGTGCAGAATCTTTAATTGGAACATCAAGTAGTGATTTGGATTTAAGAAACCAACAAGCTGTATCAGAATTTTTTAAAAAGGAAAAACCTGACATTGTGATAGATGCCGCTGCAAAAGTTGGAGGGATTTTGGCAAATGACACTTTCCCATATGAGTTCTTAATGGAGAATCTTCAGATACAAAATAATCTAATTGATTGTGCCTTGAAGGAGAATGTAGAAAGATTTCTTTTTTTAGGGAGTTCTTGCGTATACCCAAAAAAAGCGATACAGCCAATCAAAGAGGAATACCTTCTTTCTGGGTCCTTAGAGAAGACAAATGAAAGTTATGCCATTGCAAAAATTGCGGGAATTAAAGCTTGTGAGGCAATTTTCTTAAATAAGAAAAAACTATTCACTTCAATTATGCCATCCAATCTCTATGGACCTTTTGATAATTTTGACTTGAATAGTTCTCATGTTTTGCCTGCTATGATTCGAAAATTTCATGAATCTAAAATTAATGGAAACCAACCTGTAAAATTGTGGGGGACAGGAACTCCATTAAGGGAGTTTTTACATGTTGAGGATTTAGCAGATGCTGTGATTTTTCTTTTAGACAAGACGCCAGAGTATCCTCTACTTAATGTTGGAACAGGCTATGATATTGAAATAAAGGATCTTGCAATAATGATTCAAGGAGTCATAGGTCATGAGGGGGAGATTATTTGGGATAGGAATATGCCTGATGGCACACCCAGAAAAGTAATGGATATTAATAAAATAAAAAGTATGGGATGGAAGCCTAGAGTATCATTAATTGAAGGTATTACCCAAACCTATAAATGGTTTCTACAAAATATCGACAAATTAAAAATTGTTGATATGCATATATAGAATTTCCTTTCAAAATATAATTATACGATCTGATGAAAGTCTTTCAAAACCTGATAATAGATTCATGAAATAGTAAATGTTTCCTTTAAAAATTTAATAGGAGTATTCAGAAATCTAGCATCTTTAAAAGTAAAAAGAGACAAATGTCATATTCATAACAATTATGTAATTGCCTCTTTCATAGAATTTTAATTAATTTCAGCTAGTTTTATTGTTAGCATAAAGGCCCCTTCTTTAGGTATTTGAAAAATGAACTCTATTTATGAATAATCAGGTTTATGAACTTTTGAATTTTGCATTTCAAAATCATGAAAAGGAAACGGCAATCATTCATCAAGAAGAGTCTATTAGTTATTCTGAACTAGAAAATCGAATCCATGCAATTGCCAACAAACTCAAAACAAAGGTTCCTTCAGAGAGAATTATTGGTATTTCATGTGATAGATCTATTCAAACAATATTAAACCTACTAGCAATTCTCGCAGCTGGAAAAACTTATTTGCCATTGGATTTTGATTTACCTAAGGTGCGATTAAAAAAAATAGTTGAAGAGGCAGATTTAACCTATTTTTTGCCAGGTAATTCATTGGAACCATTTGAAGAACTAGGACTGAATTCTATTAATTCAAGCAAAAAAGAGGAGAACCAAATTGAAGAGGTTTCAAAGTATGCTTATATCTTGTTTACTTCTGGTTCTACTGGAATTCCTAAAGGTGTCTGTATGCCACATTTGGCTTTAATTAATTTAGTTGAATGGCAAAATAAGAACTCTAAATCGACAATAGGGTTTAATACCCTCCATTTCGCAAAATTGACATTTGATGCTTCTTTTCTTGAAATATTTTGCTCATTGAGTACTGGAGGCACATTACATATTGTTGATAATCAATTAATAAGAGATCCGTATTTACTTTTAAATTATATTGATAGTCAAAGTATCAATCGGTTATTTCTGCCTTTTATTGCTCTGCAAGGGTTATGTAATGCTGCAAAATCATATAAAATATTTCCTTCATGTTTAAAGGAAGTAATGACTGCTGGAGAGCAATTGAAGATTACTGATTCATTGAGAAGATTTTTTTCAGAATTACCAACTTGTAAACTTTTCAACCAATATGGGCCTACTGAAAGTCATGTTGTGACCCAGCTTTATTTGCAGGGTGACCCACAATTTTGGGAAGAATTGCCGACAATAGGAATGCCGATTCAAAATTCGCGCGTTGATATTGTAAGTGAAAGAGGAGAAATCATCTCTAAGGAAGGAGAAATTGGGGAGCTGTATCTTTCAGGAGTTTGTCTAGCTGACGGATACCTGAATCGGGAGGAACTGACAAATGATAAATTCATACAGTTTGCTGGAGATAATAATTCTTCTTACAGAGTTTACAAGTCAGGTGATTTAGGTTATTGGAATAAGAATGGAGAAATAAGCTTTATTGGAAGAACAGATGATCAAATTAAAATCAATGGATTTAGAGTTGAAATAGGTGAAGTTGAGTTAGAAGCATCTAAAATTGTCGGTGTTGACGAATTTGCTATTGTAAAGTCAAAGAATGAAGATGGTCAATTTTCATTAAAATTATTCTATACCTCTCTTATTGAAAAAAATACTGAAGATTTTGTGAGGAAAGAACTTTTGAAAGTTTTACCGGAATACATGGTTCCTACAAAAATCTTAAAACTAGACAAGTTACCCAAAACAACAAGTGGAAAAGTTGACAGGAATCAGCTTGCCTTAATATTGGATGAATTTTTAATTAAAAATAGCACTGAATTTGGCTTCTCTAATTTTGGATTAGAACATGAACTAACTTTAATTTGGAATTCGATTTTACAAGAAAATAGAATCGAAAGCGAAAGTAACTTTTTTGATTTAGGAGGGAGCTCAATTTTGGCTCAAAAATTATCTTCAAAAATCAAGAGTAATTTGGATATTCACTTTCCAGTAACACTTATTTACCAAAACCCGACAATTAAGGACCAAGTGAAATATTTAGCTAATGAAAGTACATTTAACTCAGTTTCCTGCGAGACGGATGAAGAAGAACGATTTAACTTTGAGGAAACTTTGATGGATATTAATAATCCGCCTTTTCCGGGGGCTAAAATAGGTTTAGATAAAGAAGGGATGCCTTGCTGGATTAAAAATCCATACATTTAGAATTGAAATTTTTTAATTATTAAAGACTCAAAAATGTCGATTAAGAAAAATAACTCTTTTACCGAAATGCCAGAAATAGAAAAAGTTTTTTCTACAACTCCAGCACAAATGGAAATATGGCTGGCTTGTAAATTGGGAGGTAAGGAAGCAAATCAAGCTTACAATGAATCTGTTTCCTTGACATTGAATGGGGATTTATCAGTAAAAGTACTGCAAGAAGCTTTTTTGAAAGTAATAGAGAGGCATGATGCCATGCGAGCTGTAGTTAGTCCAAATGGCAAAAGTCTTATCATTTTTGATAAATATTCTCTTCCAATAAGGATGAGAGATGTGAGTGGAATGGAGGCCAGAGAGAAAGAATTATTCCTCAAAAAACATTTAGATCAGACTGGATCATTTAACTTCAATTTAGTTCAGGGGCCGCTCTATGTAATGGATCTAATCAAGTTAGGGGAGAAGGAACATCTTTTAACATTTACCGCACATCATTTAATTTTTGATGGCTGGTCTTTAGGAGTTTTGTTGGAGGAGTTGGGAAAGATTTACTCTGATTTGATTTCAGGAAATGAAATTCAACTCCCTAAAGCCGAATTACTTAGTGACTATGCCAGAGAGTATTTTAGTTTAATGAGAAGTCCGGCTTATAAAAAATCTAAAGAATTCTGGAAGAATTATTTAAGCAATCCGGTTCCTAGGCTTGATTTGCCAATAGATAAAGCTAGGTCTAAAATAAGGACATATAATTCTGAAGTTCACAAAAAATGGTTAAAAGAAGAGACTTTAAATAAGATTAAGACTGTTGGGACAAAATTAAATGCTAGCTTCAACCTAACTTTATTAGCAGTTTTTGAAATTTTCCTCAGTGATTGGTCAAAGCAAAAGGATATAATAGTAGGATTACCAGTTGCTGGTCAAATAAATACGAATAGACATTATTTAATAGGGCATTGTGTGAGCTTACTTCCATTAAGGAGTAAAATTGATACGGAACTGTCTTTTTCTGAATATTTAAAAATCAGGAAGGACGATTATTTTAAAGCTTTGGCCCATAGTTCTATCTCTTTTGGAGACATGATTAAGAATATCAATCTTCAAAGAGATCCTTCAAGAATCCCTTTAGTCCCAGTCACTTTTAATATTGACACTGGAATGGAGGATGATCTTGAATTCAAAGGGTTGAAACATCATTTAATGACAAACCCAAAGCTATTTGCAAATTTTGAATTGATTTTAAACCTCTTTGAATCCTCAAATAAGCATGCGCTAGATTGGACATTCAATAAGAATCTGTTCAATAGATCGACGATTGAAAAAGCCTCAGATAAATATTTTGAGATGATTGATTTATTTCTAGATAATCCTGATGAAAAGATTTCTAAATTATTGCAGTCGCCCATCTCAGAACCTGAAAATTCTAATCTGGATTTCGAAACGCTTGGTAGCTTAATATCAAAACAACTCTCTTCAAAAAAGGATAAAGTAGCCGTTCGAATAGGAGATCAGGAATTTACCTACGAAGATTTGTATCATAGGTCAAGTGCTATTTCAAAGCATTTGATTTTAAAAGGTGCAGGTCCGGGAAAGATAGTTGGGGTACATTTAGAAAGGACTTTTGATCTTGTTGCAAGTGCGTTGGCAGTTACCCAAATAGGAGCAGGTTATATGCCAATTGATGCGGAATTTCCAGAAGAACGGGTGAAATTCATGCTTGGTGATGTGGATGTAGCCGCATTCATTACTGATAATGATTCGTATTCATGGAGCGAATTGGGGGATCGGAAAATTATTTTGGAAGAAAGTATTTTTCAAGATAAATCCCCAGCTATTAAATTAAGCTTGCCTGAACCAAATGATCCAATTTTTATTGTATATACCTCTGGCTCAACAGGTAAACCTAAAGGAGTAGCCTTATCACAACAGAACCTCGCTGATTTTATTAAGCATTTTGAGAAAGCTCCTGGCTTAGTTGAGGATGATATAGTAATCGGGTTGACATCAACCTCATTTGATATGTCATTTCTAGAAATAGTACTTCCTTTTGTATTTGGGGCATCCTTGCATTTGTTTGACAAATTTGAAAGGAGAGATCCAAGAGAAATTGTAAAGGCTGTAAAGACTGGTGGGATTACTAAATTATTTGCCACACCATCTCATCTTAAATCTATAGTAGAATATGGGCTCAATGATAAACACGAGAATTTAACAGTTATATCTGCTGGTGAACCTTTACAATATTCATTGGCCCAATCACTAATAAAATCAGCAGCTAAGGTTTTTAATATATATGGTCCAACTGAAACTACAATTTTTACAAACATTAAGGAAATCTTACCTAGTACAGAGGTTATTACTATAGGAAAACCAGTTGAAGGAACAGATGCCTTTTTATTAAATGCCGAAGGTGAATTAGTGACAAAAACTGGAGAGCCAGGTGAATTATATATTGGTGGAAAGGGAGTAGGAATAGGTTATATAAATAGAGAAGAACTTACAAAGGAAAGATTTATAGAGAATCCTATTGTAGGTAAAGAAGGTAGATACTATAAAACAGGAGACCTTGCTGTTTGGACGGATGATGGAGAACTAATCTGTAAAGGGAGGATTGACTATCAAGTAAAAATCAGAGGACAAAGAGTAGAATTAGGTGAGATTGAGAATATGATAGCTAACAATAGTGATGTTAAAAACGTCATTGTTGAAAAGGTTATTGATGAAAACGGGGATGATAGTTTAGTTGCATTTGTGTCTTTCAAGAATAATAAAAAAGATGAAATAGATTCATCAAGTTGGATTGATTCATGCAAAGAAAATCTATCAAAAGTTTTGTCTGGTTATATGATACCAGGTCATTTTATTGTTGTTGATCGTTTCGAATTGAATCCAAATGGTAAGATTGATAGAATTGCTGCAAGAAAGTTATTGATCAAACCAGAAAAAGAAATAGAGCATAAAGCTTCAGAAGTAGATGATGTGAAAATTGGGGAGACTGTTTTAAAAGTAAAAGAACTATGGGAAGAAGTTTTAATTTCTCAAGATTCTAGGTTAGACGCTGATTTCTTCCAAGTTGGAGGACATTCTTTGCTTGCAGTTGATTTGATTTCAAAAATTGAAAAGCAGTTTGGATTGAACTTGCCACTCTCTTTACTATTCGAACATTCAACAATAAATTCTATTTCCAGAAAGCTTGACGAGCTCCTTTCTCAGGACCAGGAGGAAAGCGGAGTTTTAGTCAAAATAAAGGATGGAGATCCTAGAAAGGTATTATTTTTTGTTCATGGTGTAGGTCTTAACCCGTTGGAGATAAGTACTTTGAATAAGTATATGGATGAAGATCAAACCATTTGGGGCCTTCAGTCTCCTACGATTTTCAATAGTGAAATAGACCCTATCGATACAATTGAAGGGATTGCCAAACTATATATAGCTGAAATAAAGAAACAGGGATTTAATGGTCCATACAAATTATTAGGCAACTCAATTGGCGGGCAAATTGCATTTGAAATGGCAAAGCAATGGTTAAAGGAAGGAGAAAAAATAGCCTTTCTAGGAATGATTGATACAATTGCTTCAATTTCAAATGATATCCCTAAAACCTTTACTGGAAAATTGAAGATGTTTGCCAGAAAGATTCTTTTTGAGTTTAAATTTCTTCTTGAAGACCCTATTTTCTATTTGAAGTATAGAATAAGCTATCTAAAAGAAAAGATAGGTAAGTTTAAAAATCCGATACCAAAAGAAGATTCTGGTAGTTTAAAGGCTCGTATTAGTCAAATTGAAGACGTAAATATGATTGCTTGGAAAAAATATAAGCATGAATATATTGATGCCGATGTGACTGTCTTTTTAGCAAAGAAAAGGACCTTTTTTGTATCTGATTTCAAAACATTTGGTTGGTCACCATATGTGAGAACGTTGAAGACAATTCATATGCCTGGAGAACATGCAAATATGCTAAAGCCCCCTCATGGCGCTGAGTTTTCTAAAGCACTTCAAGATATTCTAAACTCCACTACAAGTTGATTTTATGGTTTTTAGTAGGCTTTTATGTTCAGAGATTAAAGTATTTGAATGGAGGTCTGAATGTGATTTCCAGTTAAATAATAATTTTGATATATGGAGAGTTTATATTCCAGACTTTTTAAATAAAATTATAGAAGAAGATTATTTACTAGATGATTTCGAGAAAGATAAAAGTAATTCTTTTCTCAAAGAAGAAGATAGAAATCGCTATGTCTTAGGAAAAATTATTCTGAAAAAATTAGCATCAAAGTATTTAAATATAGCTCCGAGTGATGTAAAGTTTAAGACCTTGGAGTTTAATAAGCCTGTATTAGCTAGTCATTCAAACTTAGAGTTCAATATATCCCATTCAGGAAGCTTTATTATTTTGGGTTTTGCAAAAAAATATTCTATTGGTGTAGATATTGAATTTATGGATTCAAAAGTTGATTTATACAACTTAATTTATAATACAATGTCCAGTGTTGAAGTTAGCTCAATTTTGAATAGTGGGACTCCAAGAGAAAATTTTTACAAACTTTGGACTAGGAAAGAATCCTTACTTAAGGGCATTGGTATAGGCTTGACTGATAGATTAAAAGATATAAATTGCTGTGATGGGAAAAATCTAGTTCCTGCAGACTTATCTAGCTTCGCGTCTTCCTGGGATATAAGAAATTTTGTTATGGAAAATGAATATTCTGTAAGTCTTGCTTATGATACAGCTATTCGGGTCCTTAGGTTTTTTGAATACAGAGACAATTAATTATCAAAATGGAGATTCATTAGGTTGGTAAAAAACTAATTCAATTGAATGATAATGAGTTAATTAACTTAGACTAATACTGGTATGAATAAAGTTGCTATTTATGGGGGATTAGGAAATCAGATGTTCCAATATGCTTTGGCAATTGCTATGGATGCAAGTGGAATTCCAACAAAGATTTCAATTAATGATTATTTCATAAATAGGCATTATCAGGGGTTTGAACTACTTAGAGCATTTAATGTACCCATGCCAATCCAAGATAAATTGAAGGTTTTTGCTATGAAACAAGTTAGACCTTTATTTGTAGACATAAATACAACCTATTTCAAAAGTTTCATGTCTAATCTCTTGTTGGACACAAGTAAAGTTTACAAAGAAAAGCAAGAGTGTATTTACGATGCGGAAGTTTTCCAACAAACATCTTCAATTTTAGTCGGAAATTGGCAATCTATAAAATACTTTGATTCTCAGTCTGATTTGATTAGAGAAGTTTTTAATTTTAATAAACCAAAAGACTTAATCAATATCAAAATAGCCAATGATATCTTGAACACCAATGCAGTTGCTGTTCATGTGCGGAGAGGAGATTTTATGAATCCCTTAAATGCTAAAAGTAAGATGGTTATTGATTCTTGTGATTATTATTTTAAGTCTTTTGAAATTATCCGAGAACACGTATCTAAACCAATTTTCTATATCTTTTCAGATGATATTTTTTGGGCAAAAGAGCACTTCAAGGGGCCTGATTTTGTTTTTGTATCACACAATAAAGGTGTAAATAGCTATCTTGATATGTATTTGATGAGCCTTAGTAAACACTTTATAATTGCGAATAGCAGCTTTAGTTGGTGGGCTGCTTGGCTAGCAGAGTTTAAAGAGAAAAAAATCATTATGCCAAAGCCTTGGATTAATAATGTGAATTGTTCTGATATTTATCCCAAGGATTGGATTGCACTAGATGTAAATCAACTTGCTGCTCAAATAGCTTAGCAAAAAGTTTACATCAATTAAAAATATTCATTTTTTAGCCATTTTTAAGCCAATTACTTTTTAAAGTAAATTTGTATTTAAAACGTTCATCAATTTTAATTTCCGAAAATTAAGTCAAACCCTCATCACTTTCTAGATACTCTTAAGCGGTTCATCATTTAATTGATCTTTGACCAACCAATTAGTTTTAATTTTTCAGTTTGAGTACAACTTAATTTCTTAGATCCAAATCAGATAATGATTTTAAACCATAAAAAATGTTATACAAATATAAAAAAATGAAGTTTGTATTATTTAATCTATTTTATTCTTAAATTGCAGCTGCAAAAAAATAGATTTATAAAGTCTTGAATTATTTCTGGGCCACATTCAATTAAAAAATTTGATATGAAAAGTGTTACTAAGATTAAGCATGTTGTTCTTTCAGGTGGAGTAGGAAGCCGACTTTGGCCTCTTTCAAGGAAAACAAAACCTAAGCAGTATCTGGATTTATTTTCTGGTAAATCCCTTTTTCAGCTTTGCGTAGAAAGAAATGAATTTTTAAATCCAGAATTGATTATTGTTGGCAATGAAGATAATTATCAGCTTTCTCGTGATATATTAGATCGAATGGGAAAAGAAAAGTATCTGGAAGTAATTGAGGCCATGCCTAAGAATACAGCACCTGCAATTGCTTTTGCTGCGCTATTATCTGAACCGGATGATATTCTTATGGTCACTCCTTCGGATCATTTAATTGAAAATGCAGAAGAGTATCATAACTGTGTTTATCGAGCTATCGAACTTGCTAAAGAAAATAGGCTTGTCACCTTTGGAATTAAACCAACTAGACCGGAGTCAGCATATGGATATATTGAAAGTTTTGGAGAGTCAGTTGTTGGTTTTCGCGAAAAACCTTCAAAGGAAAAAGCTAAAGAGTTTCTTTTAAAAGGAAATTTTCTATGGAATAGTGGAATGTTTTGCTTTAAAGCATCAGCTTTTTTAAAGGAATTAACTGAATTCCAACCGGAGATGATGAAATCAGTTAAAATTGCTTTAAAAGATATGAGGGAAGGTTTTTTACAAAAAGAAACAAATTCATTAATTTCCTCAATCAGTGTAGATTATGCCGTAATGGAGAAATCAAAAAATATAACTGTTATTCCATCTGACATTAGATGGTCTGATATGGGATCATTTGACGCTTTAGCAGACCATCTTGCAGAAAAGAAAGCACTTAAACTTGATGATAAAGGAAATTTCACAATTGGTTGCAATAGATTTGTTTCTTTTATTGGTGTTTCTAATGTTATTTTGGTGGAGACTCCCGATGCAATGTTAGTTTTGGATAAAGAGTCATCACAAGATGTTAAAGGGATTTTTGAGAAATTGGATAAAGAAGATTCAGTTTTGGTTAGATAGTGTCATAATTTTATTAAAAAATGAGTAAAGACTTTTCTTATAATTCTATCATTGACTTAGTCAAAGAATCTTGGAGTAAATACTCCGATAAGGTTGCTATTGACACAGGGGTAGAACAAATTACTTTTCAAAAGTTAGAGGAAAATGTCACCTCCTTGAGCCGTTTAATTTTGTCTGAGGCTGCCGATGAGGAAATTATTGCGCTTACTACAACAAGAGGTGCTCAACTCATCATTAACATATTGGCTATCTTAAATGCTGGAAAGACTTATTTACCTATTGACCCAAGTTTTCCTGAAAATAGAATAAAACAGATTGTAGAAGATTGTGGGGTAAAATTTTATCTAAAAAGTAATCCAAATGATTTTCTTAATCTGGAATCAATTGATTTGGATGGAACATCTGATATCGACGAGTTTGAAATAAAATACAATGATTTAGCATATATATTATATACTTCAGGTTCAACAGGTAAGCCAAAAGGAGTCTGTGTACCTCATGAAGGTATAATTAATTTGATTCAGTGGCAGGTGAGAAATTCTTTTTCTAAGCCTGGAGTTAAAACTCTTCAGTTTACCAGATTAACTTTTGATATATCTGTTCAAGAGATTTTCAGCACTTTATGCTCAGGAGGAACTTTGCAGATAGTCGATGCTGAAATATTGAGGGACAATAGCGCCCTTATCAATGTTTTGAATGAACAGAAGGTTCAACGATTGTTCCTTCCTTTCGTGGCTCTTCAGGGAATAGCAAATGAAGCAGAAAATTCCTCTGTTTATCCTGAGTATTTAGAAGAGGTGATGACTTGTGGTGAACAATTAAAGTCCACTAAGGCAGTCAAAGCTCTCTTTTCCAAAATCAATAAAGCCAAACTTTTTAATCAATATGGACCAACTGAATGTACTTGTATAGTAACCCAACTGGAATTACCAAGTGATCCATCAAAATGGGATGACCTACCTACCATAGGAAAAGCAATTGACGGAGTCGAAAGCTTGATATTGGACAAAAATTTAAATGTAATTACAGAGGCTGGAGTAGAAGGAGAAATTTATTTTTCTGGAGTATGCATGGCCAGAGGATATCTTAATCAGCCTGAGTTAACTAAAAAGTCATTTTTCCCTCTTACATTAAAAGATGGTACCAGCCAGATGGTATACAAAACAGGTGATTTGGGGTACTATACTGAAAATCAGGAGATTTTCTTTTTGGGAAGAATTGATGATCAGGTTAAAATTAGTGGTTTCAGGGTTGAAACAGGTGAAATTGAGTCAGTAGCAACTGAGCTTCCAGGCGTTGAGCAAGCAGCTATTATAGTCAATGAATATGAAGATGGTCAAAAGTATTTATCTCTCTTTTACGTAAGTGCCGCTAATCAAGTAAGGGAATCAGAGATGTTGTCTTATTTAAAAGAAAGGCTTCCTATTTACATGATCCCTGCTAATTGTATTAGGAAAGATAGCTTCCCAAAAACTTCAAATGGTAAAATTGATAGGAAAGGTCTATCTCAAAATTTAATTACAGAGAATCCATTCAAAGAAAATTATGTAAAACCAAGGGGAAAAGTAGAATCTGATTTAGCCAATATTTGGAAAAGAATTTTGAATCTTGATCAAGTTGGAAGAGATGATCATTTTTTTGAACTAGGGGGGTCTTCATTTCTAGCTCAAAGAATGGCAATTGAGATAAAAAAGACCTTTGGAAAAGAATTTACAGTTACCAAAATTTACCAATATCCTAAGCTTAAAGCTCAGGCAGCATATTTACAGGAAAAGGATCGTACTTTAAAGCATAGTGCTCATAAAAAGAAAGATAATAGCGAAAATAACAGAGATGTTGCTGTAATTGCTACAGCTAGCAGGTTCCCTGGAGCTAATAATAGCTATGAATTTTGGGAAATGATAAAAAATGGAAAAGAGACAATCCATTTTTTTGAGATAGATGAGTTAGACCCTTCTGAGCAGAAAAAAGCAAAAGAGGAGAAGAATTATATCAAAGCAAGAGGAATAATTAAGGATATTAAAGACTTTGATAATGAGTTTTTTGGGTTCAATCCAAAGCTGGCATCAGCTATGGATCCTCAGCAGCGTCTTTTTTTGGAGGTAGCTTTTGAAGCTTTGGATTCAGTTGGATATATCGCTAATACACCTGATTTCGAAATAGGAGTTTTTGCTGGGTGTAGTACCAATTATTATTTCTCAAGGAATTTAGTTTTTGACAGAGATTTAAGAGAGTCACTTGGGAATTTGCAAATCAATTCGGTTAATGAAAAAGACTACCTCGCTACTAGAGTTGCTTATATTTTTGATTTGAAAGGTCCAGCTGTTAGTGTGAATACTGCTTGCTCTACAGCGCTTGTGGCCGTAGCAAATGCCGTGAAAAGTATCAGATCAGGTGAATGCACTGCAGCTATAGCTGGAGCTAGTTCTGTAGCTTATCCAGTAAATAGTGGCCATATTTATGAAGAAGGATCTATTTTAACTAAAGATGGACATTGTAGACCTTTCGATGCAGATGCATCGGGGACCTTATTTAGTGATGGTGGCGGTGCTGTACTCTTAAAAGATTACGAACAAGCTATGCTTGATGGGGATCCTATTTTGGCGGTTATAAAAGGGGTAGGAATTAATAATGATGGAGCAAATAAAAGTAGTTTCTCGGCTCCAAGTGTAGAAGGTCAAGCAGGGTCTATTATGATGGCTCTTCAGGATGCTGAGGTGAATCCCTCAGAAATAGGCTATGTCGAAACACATGGGACAGCCACTCCAATTGGCGACCCAATTGAAATTGAAGGGTTGAAACTTGCATTTGGTGATAATGTAAGAAATCAAAGTTGTGCCATTGGTTCAGTAAAAGGGAACGTTGGTCATTTGAATGCAGCTGCAGGAATTGTAGGCCTTATTAAGACGATTCATTCACTTCATGAGAAAACACTTCCTAAATCAATAGGTTTTGAGAAACCTAACCCTTCAATTGATTTTGAAAATTCTCCATTTTTTGTACAAAACGAAACGAAAGAATGGGCTTCCGAAGGTCCTAGAAAAGCTGGAGTTAGTTCATTTGGAATAGGTGGAACAAACTGCCATATTATTTTGGAAGAATTTGTTTCAACCCTTCCAAAAAAGATTCCGACAACTGAAATTGAACAAACAATTTATTTTTCTGCAAATACTGAAAATAGTCTGAAAAAATATGCGGAAAGACTTTCCGATTTTGTTGTTCAAAATCCCTTGATCTCGCTTGGTCAGTTTGGTTATAATGTCAATAAAAATAATGCTGCTTACAAACTAAGTTCATTTGTTACATTTAAAAATCAACAAGAATTGTTGGCAGGTCTTGAAGAGGTTATTTCAGGAAAAAAATCCATAACCAGGCGAAAAGGCACGTTTAATTTTCCTGTTTTCTTATTTCCCGGACAAGGGGCGCAATATGTCTCAATGGGAAAAGAATTGTATGAAAAAGAACCAATATTCAGGAATGAATTAGACCTGTGCGATAGTCTTTTTGCAAAATATACAAGGACCTCATTATTTGAGTTGTTATTTCCAAATCAAATTTCAATATCAGCAGAAGAGAATCTGGCCAATACGCGTAATACGCAACCAGTGATTTTTGCTATTTCTTACTCTCTGGCAAAATTATGGGAAAGTAAAGGAATTAAACCTTCCGCATTTATTGGTCACAGTATAGGTGAATTCGTTGCTGCTTGTCTTTCAGGTGTAATGGGTTTAGAGGATGCTGTGAAAATTGTAGCTAAGCGAGGAAAACTTATCAGCGACCTTAGCCCGGGGTCCATGCTTTCTATTCGTTCATCAGCTGAAGTTATTCTCCCTATTTTACCACAAGGGATTACAATAGCAGCCGATAATGCACCTAATTTATGTGTAGCATCAGGACCTACAAATTTGATCGAATCTTTTGAGATTGATTTAAAGCAAAAAGGGATTGCATCAAAAATTTTACAAACAAGCCATGCGTTTCATTCAGAAATGATGGATCCTGCTTTAGATGAATTTAAGAAACTATTGAACAGTATTGAGCTTAGAAATCCAAAAATTCCAATCATGTCCACTGTAACGGGAAATTGGATGAAAGATTCTGAAGCAACTTCCTCAGATTATTGGACTCAGCATATGAGACTACCTGTTCAGTTTAATAATGCCATTAAAAACTTACTCAATGAGCTTCCTGAAGCTGCAATGGTTGAAGTAGGTCCGGGTAAAAGTTTAGGTACTTTTTTGATGCAACATGAAGCAGCAAAAAATGTGGCATTTGTGAATAGCTTAAACAAAACATCTAATATTTCAGAATTTGAATATTTCCAAGAGCAGGTATGTGCTTTAGTCGGACAAGGCTTAATCCTTAATTGGGATGAGATTTATGATGAAGCGTTTCAAGAGAAAATCTTGTTGCCAACATATGCGTTCGATAAGAAAAGGTGTTGGATAGATGTTAAAATTGAAAATGTAAAAGATAGTAAAGAACTTCCAAATTATAGTGAGGATCAAGTAATCAAGGAAGTTGAAGAATTAGGAAACACCAATTCAGCAAAAGAAATATTTGAATCAAAATTATCTCAAATATTGAAAGATGCGTGTGGGGTAACTGTATCAGTTGAAAACTTTGGCATGACTTATTTTGAAATAGGATTGGACTCTTTGAGCATGACTCAATTGGCCTTTTCAATTAAGAAGGAGTTTAAAGTAGATGTCTCGTTTCTTCAATTAAATAATGAATTTAATACACCTGGTTCTTTAGTAGAATATTGTTTAGCTAATTCAGATTTAGCCAAAAAGATAATTTCTGCTGCTAATAAGAATAAAACTGCACAGCCTGTACTTCACAAAGATGATGATGAGACATCAGATGTAGAAGAAACAATAGTTCCGGAACTTTCTGAAAAAGCTAAGATATTTATTAATAATCTATCCGAAACTATCCAGAATAAAACATTAAAGAATAAAAAGTTACCAGAGGAAAGTTCAAGTATAAATCTAGAAACAGAAAAAGGTTTTGGGCTTAAAAGTTTTGTGAGCAAGTTAAACTATCCGATTATCACAAAAACTAGCAAAGGTTCTCAACTGATTGATTTAGAAGGTAATAAATATTTAGACTGGTCTAGTGGTTTAGCAAGTAACTTGTTTGGATATCAGCCGGACTTTATAAATAAAGCGATTATAGAACAAGTTCAAAGTGGGCTTGAAAATGCTGTCCAAGGAAATTTGATAGAAACTGTATCAAAAAATATCGCTCAAATTACTCAAAGTGATACCGTAGCAATATTTGAAAATAGTAGTGATGCAAAATATGTGGGCATTGATGCAGCAAGGGAGGTTTCTAAAAAAAATCTCGTTATCATGTTTTCACATAGAGATTTTGAGGCCAGTGATAAAGAATTGTCTTCTCGAAAATTGATGAAGAGTGATCTTAATCAAAATGAGATTCAAGAAGATATTTTAATTCTTGAATACGGTACCTCCGAAAGTTTAGAAATAATTGAAAGTAGATCCAGCGATATTGCTGCTGTTTTGGTAGAGCCAATCCAGCTTAACCGCCTCGAATTTATTCCTTTAGATTTCTTAAAGGAATTAAGAGAAATTTCATCTAAACATAGAATCTGTTTGATTTTCGACGAAATAAATACGGGCTTTAGGAGCCATATCAATGGATTTCAAGGGCTTTATTCCATAAAATCAGATATGGCTATTTATGGGGATATCTTAGGAGGAGGCTTTTCTATTGGTATTCTTACTGGAAGTGAAGAATGGTTGGGTAATAAAAGAAGCACAAATTTAAATTCACCTAATAATCCAAAAGAAGGAAATGGAATATCTTATTTCACAAATTCTTTTTCTGGGCATCCACTTTCCCTCATTACCACTAACGCTATTTTAGAAAAACTAGAGAAAATGGGTGGTGATTTTCAAAAAAGATTAATAGAACTTTGCCAAAAACTAGTAAAAGGCCTTAATGCCATCTTTGAAAAGTATAATGCACCTTATATGGCTGAGGGTTTCAGTTCAATTTGGAGAATTCAAAGCAAGGAGGATTTTCAAACTTCTGAAATTGTATTTATTTTATTAAGGGAAAATGGCATTAATATCTTAGAAAATCTCCCATGTTATGTTTCTGATGCTCATACCGAAAGTGATGTTTTATTTACTTTAGCAAAGGTTGATGAAATTATTAAGGTTTTAGTGGAAAATGAGGTTATATACGGTGACCTCCTATTAGCATCAGAGAATTGGATGAGTATTGATAATCCACCATTTGAAGGGGCTAAAATATCATTAAATGAAGAAGGATTTCCTATTTGGGTGACTTCCGAGCAATATAAAGAATCAAAATCGATAATACTCCAGTCTTTCTTTCTATGAAAAATGCTCAAGAAAAGATTTTAGATCCGTTATCTACTAAAGAAGAGCAGTTAAAAGTTTCTAAAGTTATTTCTAGTACTCCTTCACAAATGGAGATTTGGCTCCAATGTCATTTAGGTGGCGAAAAGGCAAGCTTGGCTTATAACGAGTCTTATTCTCTAAAATTGTTTGGAGACGTCAATTTAGAATTACTAGAGGAGGCTTATCAATTCCTTATTACGAATCATGAGGGAATGCGAGCTATTTTTTCTTTAGATGGAACCCAAATTCATATTTTGGAATCTATAAAGACCTCTATATCCTATAAAGACATCTCAGATTTATCGGAAACTGAAAAAAATACATACATAGAAAAATTCAGAATAGATACTGGATTCTACGAATTTGATTTACAAAAAGGTCCTTTATACATCTTAGAACTTATTAAACTAAGTGATTCTGAATATAGACTTACCTTCACATCTCATCATATCATGTTTGATGGTTGGTCTATTGTTTTATTTTTCTCCCATTTGGGTTTAGTATATGGTCAATTGGTGGAAGGAAAGGAAGCGTTCCTACCTGAACTGCAAACATTGTCTGATTATACAAAAAAAATAGAAAAATTTTCTGAAGGAGAAGAATATAAAAGCAATTTAAAATTTTGGTTAAAGAGACTCTCTAATCCCGTTCCCAATTTTGAATTACCTATTGATTTTGAGAGACCTCCTATAAGAAAACTAGAGGCTGATCGAGTTGATTTTAAAGCTTCTAAAGAATTAATAATTAAGGTAAAACAATACGGAATCAAAAAAAAGGTCAGCGTTTATTTAATCCTTTTTTCTATTTATGAATTATTCCTTTCATTATGGAGTAAAAGTAGTGACATAATTCTGGGGATGCCTATCGCGGGGCAACCAAGGATGGGATCATTAAACTTGATTGGTCATAGTGTATTTTTACTTCCTGTTAAATCCAAAGTTGACTTTCAACTTACTTTTGAAGATTATCTGGATGAAAGGAGTAAATCATTTTCGGAGATTTTGGAGCACGGTGCTATTTCATTTGGGGAATTAATTCAAAATTTAAAAATCAAAAGAGATTTATCCAGAACCCCTCTTGTACCTCTGATATGCAGTAATATCATAGGAGTGGAGCGAAGAATGAAGTTCGGAAATCTTGAGCGGAAGCTTTTGTCCAATCCAAAGGCATTTACAAACTTTGAAATTATTCTTGCACTATTCGGAACAATTGATGACTTGAACTATGAGTGGACTTATAATACAAGTCTATTTAGTCGAGAAACTATTCTCGAAGCTGCTGAAAAATATGATCAATTAGTACAACTAATAATAGAAACGCCTAGCTTAAAGTTATCTGAGATAAGACATTTTTTAGATGGTGATGAAGCTTCACCTGACCTGCAAACAGAGCAAAAATTGGCGAGGGAAGAACCTATTGAGGAAGAAATTACTATTCCATATATTATAGAGAAATTTCAAGAAACAGCCTCGGTTCTTGCTGAGAAAACAGCAGTTGTCACAAATAATAATTCAATTTCTTATAAAGAATTAAATATTCAATCAAATCAACTTGCCGGTTTTCTAAAAGACAAAGGAGTTAAACCTGGTGACTTTATTGGGATTTATTTAGAGAGGTCTAATGCTACTATAATTAGTATAATGGCCATATTGAAAGCAGGAGCAGCATGTTTACCTATTGATGTTGAAATTCCAAGGGAACGTGTTATTTACATGCTGGAAAATAGTGGGGCGAAATTCTTCTTTACAGATCAACCGGATTTCGAAAATGGAGTTCTGGAAGAAAAGCGACTAGTGTTAGATCAAATTCTAAAATCAAGCCTTAATTTCCCCCCTGAAAATAATCCTGTAAAGACAAGTTTAGAAAGTCCTATGTATATCATTTATACATCTGGCTCAACAGGTAATCCGAAGGGCGTCATATTAACCCACAAAAACCTTAACTACTTTAGTAAAGTATCAATACGGGATTTTAATTTTAGTTCAGATGATCAGGTTGCGGGTGTCACATCAGTTTCCTTTGATGTGGCAACTTTTGAACTTCTTATTCCTTATATGTTTGGGTCGACCGTATATATGTTGGATAAGTATGAAAGAAAAGATCCGAAGCAAATTTTGTCATTGCTTGAAGCAAAAGGAATAACCAAAATGTTTGCCACTCCGACACACTGGCAAATGATGGTTAATTCTGGTTGGTCTACTCCGATGACTTCACTTACTGCTTTTTCCGGTGGTGAGCCTTTGAAAAAATCATTAGTTGATCAACTTTCTCCTCTTTTAAAAGGAATCTTTAATCATTATGGTCCTTCAGAAACAACTGTTTTATGTACTGTTAAAAAAATTGATCCATCAGAAGCAGGTGTTACCATTGGAAAAGAATTAAGTGGCACCAAAATTTATATAGTAGATAAATCTGGGAATTTAATTACCCAACCAAATATTTCCGGCGAACTCTGGATTGGGGGAGATGGTGTAGGAAAGTCTTATTTAGGCTTGAATGAGCTTTCACAGGAGAAATTTATTAAAAACCCTTTTGAAGAAATTCCAGAAAGACTTTATAAATCAGGTGATTTAGGATATAGGTTGCCAAATGGAGAAATTCAATGTGAAGGTCGTGTAGATAATCAAGTAAAAGTACGAGGTCACAGGATCGAGCTAGGTGAGATTGAAGAAAAGATTTTGCAATCAGATGAAGTTGCGAATGCTGTAGTAGGAACGGATGATTCTAAAGGGTTTTTGTCCTTGATAGGATATGTTGCTTTAAAGAAAGAGTTAAAAGATAAATTAGATCTTCAAGAGTTTGAAGCAAAATTAAGAGAGCGGCTATCCATTATGTTGCCAGAATATATGGTGCCAAGCGACTTTTGTTTTGTTGATGATTTTAAATTAACCACCACTGATAAAATTGACAGAAAGCAATTACCAAAAATCAAAAGACGTGAAACTGGTAGAACCGTTGATAAGGATCACAAGGAAGATAAAACTGAGAGATTTACTGAAGTAGAGCGACGAGTTTTTAGGGTATGGAGTTCGGTTTTAGAAAATTCAAATTTTGATTTAGATACTGATTTTTTCCTAGCGGGAGGACATTCATTGTTGGGGGTAAAGTTGATTTCATTATTGGAAAAGGAGTTTGATCTAAAATTGACCTTAGTTACACTATTCAAGTATCCTACTGTCAAATCTTTTTCTTTGTTTATTGAAAATGAAAAGAAAGATTTGAGTTTAGAATCGTTGGTTTTAATTAAGAAAGGCTCTCCCAATAAAGTGGTTTGTTTTGTTCATGGTGTTGGTTTAAACCCTATTGAAGTTAATACTTTAATAGAAAATATGGATGACGATCAAACTATCTACGGTCTGCAATCGCCAGCAATTTCAGGTAACGCGGAACCCTTTAAAACAATTCCTGAAATGGCTAAACACTTTATTGGGGAATTGGAAAAAAGTGAAATCAAAGGACCTTATAACTTAATAGGCAATTCAATTGGTGGCTTAATAGCTTTTGAAATGGCTAAGCAGTTGATTGAGAAGAATAAGAAAATTGGATTTTTGGCAATGATTGATACGATTGCCAATTATAATTTTGAAAAGCCGAAAAAATTACTGCCCAGAATTAAAAGGTTTATAAATAAACTAGGGTTTGAATTTGAATTTTTATCTGATGATTTAAATTTTTATATTAATTATAGAAAAAATTATATTAAAGAAAAATGGTTCAATTATAAGCAAAAAACTATAATAAATAACGATCTTTCTAGTAGAATTAGGCGAATAGAAATAATTAATGTAGATGCATGGAAGGATTATGACATTCAACCTCTTGACATCGATATTACTTTGTTTATAGCCCAAAAGAGGACCTTTTACGTGCAAGATTTCGAAACTCTTGGATGGAGTCGATATGTTAGAAGTATTGAGAAATTGATCATGCCTGGAGAGCATGCAAATATGCTTAAGCCTCCTCATGGCTCCGAATTCACAAGGGTTCTTCAAGAAAAGTTAAACCTTTTCATGGAAAATTGAAGTAAAAGTTGTCTATCAAAAAATTGAAATAAAGTTTATCAAAATGTGGAAACAAAGAGTAAATAGAAATACTTTAATTATACCTCTCCTTCTTATTGGTATGGTTTTTATGAATTCTTGTGCAAAGAGGAATTTAACCTATTTTCAAGATATAGGGGATGAACAAGATTACGTGCTCAATAACGGACCTTTCGAGGAACCTAAAATTGTTCCTGGTGATTTATTAGATATAAGAGTAAGTACACTTAGTCCAGAATCGAACGTATTATTTAATTATGGTATTGTTTCTACTGATGAAAGCGGAGAGGCCCAATTATCTCGGGATCCCATTGTAAGAGGTTATATGGTTGATCCAGATGGAAATATAGAATTTCCTACACTGGGGTCTGTAAAGTTAGGAGGCCTTACTAGGGAGGAAGCTAAGGTTTATTTGAAAAGTGAGTTAGCTTCTTTGGTTATTGAGCCAAAAATCGAAATTAGGTTTTTGAATTTTAAGGTAACGGTAATTGGAGAAGTAAACCGCCCTTCATCTTTTGTGGTGCCTACAGAGCGAATTACAATTCTAGAAGCTCTTGGAATGGCAGGCGATATGACAGCTTATGCATTACGGGAAAATGTATTATTGATCCGTGAAACCCCAGAAGGTAAAGTTATCCATAGGTTTGATATAGGTAAAAAAGAAATTTTAAGTTCTCCTTATTATTACTTGAAGCAAAATGATGTAATCTACGTTGAAGCTGATAAAAAGAAACTCAATCAAGCTAATGTAAATCCGACTACAATTGCTGCAGCTACAATCGCCTCATCACTTATTGTAGCTTTAATATTTAATTTCAATGATATATTCGTTAGGTAATATGGTAGTGGCTGGTTACATGTGTTAATGATATTTCCGAAAAAATATGAAACTTTCAAATATAATTTTGGAGGAGAATGTAGAATCTTCTTCAAGCAAAATTGATTTTAAATTTAAATTAAGGAAGCTACTAAAAGCTTGGCCATTATTTGTGTCTTCAATAGTTTTGGTTCTTTCTATAGTTTACGTATACATCTATTATTCTATACCCTATTATTCTGTTAATAATAGTATAATGCTCCGCGATGTTACAAAAGGAGCTGATTTTTTAGAAAACCCAGTATTTGAAGGATTAAATGAGTTCAAATCCTCCAACACAGTGGATAATGAGGTCGATGTAATTCAATCCGGGCTATTAATGAGGGAAGTAGTAAATGACCTTAATTTATATAATAATTATTTTTATGTAAACTCTTTAAATAAGAAGACTCCTGTTTTCTTTAAGCATTTACCTTTCACAGTGGAGATGATTGAGGTCTATTCGTTAGGTGCTAATGCATCTGATGAAAAGAGAGAGATGCGAGTATTAGAAATTAAGGAAAACTATATAATAGCTGACATTAATGACGAATCAATTTTGATTCGACCAGACGAAGTCACAGATACCAGATACGCAAAGTTTAAACTACTCTTTAACGAAAGAACTAAAGTAGGTGAGCTAGAAGAACCTATTCTCGTTGAATTTAAAAGTCCCGATGAACTCGCAGGGATTTTCTCTGGTAGATTAGATGTTGAAACCAAAGATAAAAATTCAAGTATCTTATATATTTCTTTGCTTGAAACAGCACCTGAGCGAGGTGTCATGGTTCTTGATAAATTAGTTGATGAGTATAACGAACAGCTTTCAGAAGATAAAAAAGAAGTTGCTAGAAAATCATTGGAGTTTATTAATAGTCAAATTGATTTGACTCTCGCCGAGCTTAATGAAATGGAGCAGGATATCGAGCAATTCAAAAACACTAGAAATATTATTGATGTCCAATCTGATACTAAAGTATATCAGGAAAATTTCATAAGAAATAATCGTGAAATTTCTGATTTAGAAAATCAAATAGATATTTACAATAGTGTTCAATCTGTTGTTTCCAGCAATTCTAACGGAGATATTTCCGGTTTAAGTTCTTTAATTAAGGATGATCCGTATTTATCGACTACAATGATTGAATACCAAGATGCAAAAGCAAAAGTTGCAGAGTATCAAAAATCAATTATGCCTGATAATCCTTTGATGATTAAGCAAATGTCGATTTTAAATGCAGCAAGGGATAATATCATTGATCATATTAATACAAATAAGAAACAGCTTGAAATTACGCTCCAAAATCTTCGAGATCAAAATCAGCAGTTTCAAAATAAATCAACTTCTGCTCCACAAATAGAAAGGCAATATGAAGCCATCAGTAGAGATGTTGGGATAAAGAAAGATCATTATTTGTATTTGATCCAAAAGAAAGAAGAAACAGCTTTGTTTTTGGCTTCAGTTCCATCGAATCAAGCTAAAGTAATCGAAAGCGCTTCATTTGGTTATGTTCCAACTAAGCCTTACCCCCCAGTTCTTTATTTGGCGGGTATGTTTTTCGGTTTTACCATTCCGTTTTTATATGTATTTGGTGGCTCATTACTAAGTGATAAAATTGTAGTTCGATCGGATTTAGCAAGTGTTTCACAAATAGATGTTCTTGGAGAGATTTCATATTTGAAAAGTAAAGAATTGTTCGTAATTAATTATAAAAACAATACTCCTGTCTCGGAACAGTTTAGATTAATTAGGTCTAATTTTAATTATAAGTTAGATGATAATGTATCTAAAGTGGTTATGGTGACCTCTTCAGTATCAGGAGAAGGGAAAACTTTCTTTTCAATAAATTTCGCAAAGTCACTCTCTATGGTGGGGAAAAGTGTTGCTGTTCTAGAATATGACTTGAGAAAAAAGGGGTTGAAAGATGAATTTAAATTTAAATCAAATAAAGGGATTTCAAATTACCTTTCCACATCAGATTTCAGCTTAAAGGATCTATTGGATTCAAGGAATGAAGTTAATGGTATAACAATTTTTCAAGTTGGAAATATTCCTGAAAATCCTTCTGAAATTATGCATTCAGAAAAAAATGAAAAACTAATTGAAAAACTTAAAGAGGAGTTTGATTATATAATTATTGATACTGCCCCTATGGGACTAGTGGCAGATGCACTTGCAATTGCTGACATAGTTGATTATTCCATATTCATAGTGAGGTATGATTACACAAGTAAAAAGAATCTAGATTATTTTAGTGACGTTCTGAAGTCAAATCGTCTGAAAAATCCTATGATAGTCATTAATGGCTCAAAAAGCAGTGTTAAATATGCTTATGGAAATTACGCATATAAATAGAATGAATACGATTTGATAAAATTATGAATATTAGTTATGCTCTAAGTGAGTTTTTCAATAAAGGTAGTGCTCGTACACTTGCAGCAAAAAAAAATGTAGCTTTAAGTTTTATAGTAAAGGTTTTGAGTATGGCTATTTCTTTTATAATAGTCCCTCTCACAATTAACTATATTAACCCAACTCAATATGGTATTTGGCTTACTTTGACATCTATTGTCGGTTGGGTGTCATTATTTGATGTTGGTTTAACACAAGGGTTAAGAAATAAATTTGCTGAAGCAAAAGCGAAGCATAATATAAAACTTGCTAGAATTTATGTTAGTACAACATATTTTTATATTTCAATTTTATTCCTTTCGGTATGGGCAATATTAGTAGTAGTCAATAGCTTTGTTGATTGGAGTTCGCTTATCAATGTTCCAATTGTCATGGACTCTGAGATAAGGATGTTAACTTCAATAATAATTACTTATTTCTGCCTCCAATTTATTTTTCAAGTAATTAAAACGATTTTAATTTCTGATCAAAAACCAGCAAAGGCTTCTTTTATTGATCTAATTGGACAAGCAGCATCTTTATTGATTATTTGGTTATTGACCTTATTTACAGATGGTTCCTTGATATTATTAGGTTTAGGAATTGGAGTTTTTCCAGTTGTTATATTGATAATTGCAAATATTTATTTGTTTTCTACTACTTACAAAGATGTAATACCCAGTATTAAATTAATTCAAAAAGAGTATAGGAATCAATTAATGGGGCTAGGGTTGAAATTTTTCATTTTGCAAATAGCTGCAATGATTCAATATAGTACTTCTTTGTTCTTAATTGCCCGTTATTTTACTCCGGTTGATGTAACTGCTTATAATATTGCCTTTAAATATTTTTTAACTCTTCAAGGCATTTATATGATTATTCTGTCCCCTTTATGGAGTAGTAGTACGGATGCGTATTATTCAGGTGATTATGACTGGATTATTAGAGCTGTTAAAAAATACCTCTTAATACTTCTTCCATTTTTATTATTAGGTTTAATAATGTTGCTTTTTAGTAATCAATTTTATGATTTTTGGCTAGGAGAAGGTGTTGTTGATATTGATTTCAGAATATCATTTTTATGTTTTGTTTTCTTCGCTCTTGGAATGTTTGCAAGTATTTTTGTGAACGTCATTAATGGTATTGGTGCATTGCGAGTTCAGTTTTATGTTTCGATAGTTACTGCTATTGGCTTTATAATTCTCTCTTTAATTTTTATAAAGATTTTTGAGTGGGGAGTATGGTCTATTATTCTAGCTTCTATTATTTCAAACGTATATGGTTATTTATTTGCACCTATACAGCTATATAATATTTTGATTGTTAGAAATACTAAAAGCATTTGGTTTAAGTAATTATGGCAAGGATGAATAAGGTTAGTGTTTATGGTGGATTAGGTAATCAAATGTTTCAATATGCACTTTCCTGTGTTTTAAACTCTAAAGGTGTTGCGAGTAGGATCAGTTTTCGAGATTTCTTTTTCTATAAGCACCACAATGGATTTGATTTATCTAGGGCATTTTACCTTGACCTGGACGCATTTGGGAGATTAAAATTACATGTTTTGAATTTTGGATCTGCTTTTTGGAGTTTATCAATAGTTCAAAAAATTCTTTTTAAATCTTTTCAATTGTATTCTTTCCTCTTTGAAAATATCAAAAAAGAGAAAAAAGAGTTCTCTTTTGATGAGGAAATATTTAATGTTTCTAATTCCAGACTTGTTGGCACTTGGCAATCTATTAAGTACTTTGAAGGTCATGAAGAACTCTTGAGAGATAAATTTAAATTTAAGGACCCTTTAGACTCTATTAATAAGAATCTTTCAGAGGAAATAAAAAATAACAATTCAGTTGCTGTTCATATAAGAAGGGGAGATTATACGAAATCTGAATGGCGAAATTCACATCTGGTTATTGATGGCCCAGAATATTATTTAAATGCTATTCGCGAGTTGACATTAGAATTAAGTAATCCAGTGTTCTATTTTTTCTCCGATGATATTGATTGGGCAAAATCCAATTTTAAAGACTCGAATTTTAAATTTATTGAACATAATAATAATGATAAAAGCTATTTGGATATGTATTTAATGAGTTTATGCTCAAATTTTATTATCGCAAATAGCACATTTAGTTGGTGGGCAGCTTGGCTTGCTTCAAATCCAAAAAAAATTGTATTTGTTCCAAAGCCCTGGATCAAAGGCCTTAATACTCCCGAAATTTACCCTGATAACTGGAGGACAGTTAAACTTTAGTTGAATAATAATACCTCTTTCCCATTGTTGAAAATAGTACAAATTCAATTTTCCAATAAATCAGCAGGTTCTTGTGCCCGTAGGTTACACGAGGGCTTTATGAATTCAAGTTTAGTCCAATCCAACTGTATTTCTTTATTTGAGGATGGTGAAGCCTATGAAGGAATTACATATCTCTCTCAAATCCCGAGGTTAAAAGCTTTTATCAATAATTGGATTGAAAGAAAAATTCATAAATACGATAGCTCTAAATTTGGTTTATACACCTATGGTTATCTTGGAACAGATGTTTCTAGGATGAAAGTAATTCAAGATGCTGATGTAATTTATATCCACTGGGTTCAACTTGGATTTTTTAATAATAGATCATTTGAAAAGTTATTTGAAACTGATAAAAAGATATTTATTGTTTTACATGATATGTGGTTTATGACAGGAGGTTGTCATTATGCTGTTGATTGTGAGCAGTTTATCGATGGTTGTTTGAATTGCCCGATCTTTAAGGATAAATCAATAGCATCATCTCAGCATCGAAAAAAGGAAAAGTTGATTTCTAAATATAAAGGTAGATTTGAATTTATTACTCCTAGTTTATGGTTAAAAAATCTTGGTGGAAAATCCAGTTTACTTAAGGATTCAATTATTCATTTTATCCCAAATTACTTTGAATCTCCAAATTTTAAGCCTTCATCTCAAAGTCAAGCCAGATCAATTTTATCAATTGATCCAAAAAAGTTAGTTGTTTGTTTTGGAGCTGTCAATATTTCAAGTGTATATAAAGGCTGGATGTTTATAAATGAGGCATTTAAATACTTAAAGAATTCTTATTCCTACGATGAACTAGAGGTTGTAATCTTTGGTAATGGAGACCTATCAGAATTTGAAAAAGCTATCGATTTTAAAATCCATTACTTAGGGTATTTAGAAGATGAAAAAGAAATTTCATTAGCCTATAAATGTGCTGACGTTTTCGTCATTCCGAGTATTTTAGATAATCAACCTACTACAATAGTCGAAAGTCTTCATTGCGGAATCCCTGTGGTAGGGTTTGATTTATGTGGTATTCCTGAGATGATTGAGCATAAAAAAACTGGATATATTGCTGAAGCATATAATTCTGTTGACTTGGCTGATGGCATTAAATTTTGTTTGGAAAACAAGCTTCAGGTTACATTGAAAGAGGAATATAAAAGTGAAAATGTACTTAAATCCCACTTTAAGTTGTTAAACATCAGAGATTCAAATGGTTGAAGCATCTTATATAAAAAGTTCAAATGAAATTGGAATTGAAAGATATGTTTTCCCAACGAAATCCTATGCTTTATACATTTCAATTTTTTATTTGTCTTTAATAGGCTTAAGTGTAGGGTTTGTAATGAGTTTAACCTCATTCTCATTCAACTCTCTCTATCAGGCATTAGAGTTATTTAGTTATATATTACTTGTTTTCTCCTTAACTAAGTTAATTAAAGTAAATGCCGAATTATCCTATTTTAGAATGATGGTCGTCATTTATATGATTTGGCAAGTATTGATTTTAGTCAGGGGTGATTATTCTACATTTGATTACTTTGAATTAAAGCAATTTATTTTTGACTTAAACTATGGAGGTTCTTTATATTTTATACCTCTTTTAGTTTTCATTAATTTTAATATGTATTTAATAAAAAGGTTATTTGATACTGCTATTATATTATCGGTAATTTATTTTTTATTCTTTTTTCTGAATTTCGGAGTTTTGTTTGACAGTGATCTATCAAATTTAATAAGTCAAGGAGCAGCAGAAACTTATTTTAAATACTTAGCCATTCCAATTGGTATTTTAGTTTTAAATTTCAATTTATTAAATGATAAAGTTAAACCACTTATTCTAGTAGTTTTACTAATGGTTTTTGCAGTTGCGATATTTAGAGCGAGGAGAGGAATGATTTTTATGGCGGCTTTGATTACCTTTTTTGGGGGATTAAATTTTTTTATTACATCGGAAAGAAAATTTAGTATTTTATTTTATCTTACTTATGGTCTTTTTGGAGTATTTCTTTTATTCTTTTATTCAATTGGTGAAGATTTAGGAAGTAATTTCTTCTTTAAGAATGTTGCATCTCGCGGTTTGGAAGATACCAGAGGATATGTAGAGAATTGTTTTTTCAACGATATGTCTTCATATGATTGGTTTTTCGGCAAGGGATTCAATGGAGGGTATAAATGTCCTGGTATTGACGAAAGTATTTTTGAAGGTGGTTTGAGGAGAGTGATTGAAACAGATGTTCTTCAATTAATAATGAATGGAGGAATAGTTAACATTTTCTTGTTGTTGGCAATAATTTTGCCTGCTATTATTTTGGGTTTATTCTACTCAAATAATAATTTGGTCAAGACTTTAGCAATTTGGATCTTATTATGGTTGATTTTCCTATACCCTGCGAATGTTTATAGTTTTAGTATATTTCATATTTCAATTTGGCTAAGTGCAGGGATTTGTTTCACTTCTCCCATCAGAAATTTGCCTAATTCTTTTGTAAAAAAATATTTTCTGAGCGAATTCACTATGAAGCCAGAATTAAACAAGAAAAATAATGCCTAAAGTATTGGTTTTCGGTCAGTCTTTTAACTCTAATACTGGAGGTGGTGTTACTTTATCTAATCTTTTTCGAGGGTGGAATAAAGATGATTTGGCCGTTATTTGTACCAGTCACTCCAATGGAAATATTTCACCTGAAATTTGTGATAACTATTATTTTATTGGATCAGATGAATTCCATTGGAAATATCCATTTAAGTATTTTCAAAGAGAGCTCCCCTCTGGTAAATTACCTATAAGAACCACTCCTAATGTAGATGCTTTTTCATTTAAACCCACATATAGAGAAATAGCGATTCATAAATTTCTTTATCCATTTTTGAATTGGACTGGGCTAATGCATACCATTTCAATCATGGAAGTGAGTGACAACTTACTTAAATGGGTAGATGAATTTTCTCCGGATATTCTCTATATACAAGCATCCACTAGAGAATCTTTGCTTTTTGCGATAAGTTTATCTGACAAGTTAGATGTGCCTGTTGTGATTCACCAAATGGATGATTGGGTAAGTTCTGTTGGATATAATGGTCTTGCTGGTAATTATTGGAATAAAAAGGTTGGAGATGAATTTAAACAGCTAGTTCAGAAAGCCGATTTATGCCTAAGTATTTGTGATTTGATGGGTTCGGAGTATGAAAAACGCTACGGTGCAAAATTCATTACCTATCACAATCCAGTTGATCTAAAAATGTGGTTGCCTAAAGAGGAAAAAAAGGTTAATAATGGTAAAGAGATCTCCATATTGTATGCAGGTCGTACTGGGTTTGGAATCTATGATTCTTTAATATCTTTTGCTGACGCGGTTGAATTATTTAATTCGAAAAGCGAGATAAAAATTAAGTTCTATGTGCAAACTGCTGAAAAGTTAGCTTGGACTAAAAAATATAAGTACACTTTTCACAAAGACTTAATTCCTTATAATAAATTACCTCAATTGTTTCAAAGCATGGATTTCTTGTTATTGCCCTGCGATTTTTCCAAGAAGGCGATTAAGTTCCTTAAATATTCTATGCCGACTAAAGCACCTGAATATATGATAACAGGTACTCCTATTATTATTTTGGCACCTGAAGAAACTGCCATATACCAATATGGAGAAGAGGGGAAATGGGCCTTCACAATAAATAGCGATGATCAAGAAATAATCTCTACTAGATTAAATGAAATAATTTCAAACGATCAACTAAAACAGACTTATACCCAAAATGCGATTAAACTAGCTAAAGAAAGACATTCATATGAACTTGTTACAAAAGATTTTGCGAATCAATTTCACGCACTTTTGGAAAGTCAAGTTCAAAATGACCCTCACTAAATTTAATTAAAGTCATACATGAATATTTTGGTATTTGGAATTTCTTTGCGGGAAGGAATGGCTGGATCTGTTAGGGTTAGAAATCTTTTGTATCCTCTAGTTGAAAATCATTCAGTAAAGCTTAATAATTTATATTTTTCAAACCAGGCAGATAGTATAGATGATACTGGAAGAACTGATGAATTGAAGGTGGATCTGGATTTTAAGAATCCCGCTTCAATGACTTCCTATTTATTCAAATCTTTAAGATTTATCCGCAACAAATACAATAAGAGACAGAAGAACATATTTTACCTTTATGATACTCCCGATATCAAAACAGTAATTCCTTTGATTTACGCTAAAATGTTAGGGTATAAAATAGTTTTGGATATTGTAGAGGATAGTACTCACGCATACAGTTTTGGTGGTTTTGTTAATAAGTTTAGAGTTAAAAGCGGTGTTTATATTCTTAAAAACTTTCAATTTTTAATTGATTTGAATATCGCAATCTCTTCTCATTTAGAGCGTCTGTTGCTCTCTTACACTTCCCGAGAGAAAGTATTATTCATTCCTGTCACTATGGATATATCAAAATTTAAAAAAAGTGAGTTTACTAAAAGCAAGGCTACCACTTTATTCTATGGGGGTTCTTTTGGTAAAAAGGATGGACTTGATTTGTTGCTTAAAGCTTTTGAAGAAGTTTGTAAAGAGAATGAAGATCTTAAATTGATTTTAACTGGAAAAGGGGAATCAGTTCATGATTTTAATGAATTCATGAGTTTGGTTAAAGCTTCTGAATTTTCGGATCGAATTTTTTATAAAGGATTCATTCCTTCAAATGAATATCAGGATTTGCTTAATTCTTGTGATATTTTTTGTGTTATTAGAGATAATTCGGGTGCGGCAAACGCAGGGTTTCCTTCTAAATTAGCAGAATATCTTGCAACTGGTAGAGCAGTAATTGTTACAAATGTTGGTGATGTTTCGCAGCACTTAATTCATAAAAAAAATGCTCTTATAGTGGAGCCGGAATCACTAACATCGCTAGTTGATGCCATAAATTTTTTAATTGATAATCCTGAAAAAATTACTGCCATAGGAAGGGAAGGACGATTAGTAGCTCAGGAAAAATTTAACAATATTAAGGAAAGCGATAAGTTACTCAATAGTTTAAAGGCTATTTAAATCTAATAAAATGACTAAAGTTTTGGTTTTAGTAACAAATTCTATCAGTACTTCTTATGGGGGGATAGGTCCATTTGTTAAGAATTTAGATGTTCATCTATCGGAATATTATGATTTAGAATATATCACTCTTCCAGATTACTTTGATAATATAACTGTTGTCCCACATCGGTTTTTATACTTGATGTATATGTTTTTGAATTACTTTAAACTCAGAAAGTATGACATGGTGATTTCGCATTCGCATGAAGGAGCTTATGCTTGTGCTTTATTTGGTCTTCCATTTATCCATGTTTTTCATGGCAATGATAATCCAGTATCTGTATCTAGATTTTGGTATGGCAAATACTTTACTTCTCTATTCAACCATGCAACAAAAATGATTTCTGAAAAAAGCTTGATTGGCTATACAGTTGGGAAGGAAGAACCTGGAAGGAAGAAGATTTTAAATCCTATTTCTCATGATGTCACGAAAAAACCCTTTTCAGAAAGGTCAGGTTTTATTTTTGCAGGTAGACTAGAAAAAGGAAAAAGAATTGAGTTAATATTAGAGTCATACGCTCTTTTGCCTTCCGATATAAAAAACTCAAATAAATTGAAAATAGCGGGTAAGGGCTCTCAACTAGAATTTCTTCAGGAAAAAGTAAATGAATTGAAGTTAAATGACAATGTTGAATTCTTAGGAATTCTTGATAATCGATCTTTGATAGATCAAATATCAAAGAGCAAAATATTTTTAATGGCCTCTGGATTTGAAGGTTTCCCTATGGTGATTGCTGAAGCTTTCTCAGTAGGAGTTCCTTCCGTTTCTACTAATGTTGGTGATATACCAAGCTTTCTTAAGTCTGGCGAGAATGGAATGTTAGTGGAAAAAGAATTTGAGTTTATTGATTTTGCAAATGCAATCCAGAAAGTGTTGGAAAATTATGAACATTTTTCATCTAAGGCTTTTGAGGCAGGTAAACAATTTGATGCAAAAAAGATTGCTCAGGATTTAGTGAAAGATATCAATACCTTGATAAAAGCAGAATAGTTTTTCCCATCGCTGATGTGAAGCAGGGTTATTTACTGAGATGATTAAGAGACTAATTTTCAATTCATTCCAGGCTGGATAAAGTGGAAATTAACCTGTTTTCAAAAATAGATAATGTATAGTTTTCTTTAAATCTTTGAAAACCACGTTTACCCATTAGAATCCTTTTATCTGGGTGGTTTTTTAGATAAGTGACTGCCTCTGCCAATTCTTTAGGGGATCCTCTTTCCACAATTATTCCTGTCTCATAATTTTTAATGATTTCAGGTATAGCACCCTCAAAAGTTGAAATAATTGGTAAACTGTATTGCATCGCCTCTAATAGGACTAAAGGGAAGCAATCTTCCTGTGTTGGATGAATAAAAATATCTGCAGTCTCTAAGATTGCCTTCTTTTCCTCTCCTGAAACTTTGCCTACATACTTTATTTCTTCTGCTAACCCATTATCGTTGACAAAAGTATTCAAATCCTCTGCGGTTACATCTCCTTCCGCCCCTGCAATAATACATTGGAATTTAATCCCACTTTCCTTTAAAACAACGCAGGTTTTTAAAAGGTCCCAAATGCCTTTAGACTTAAGCAAATTTGATAGAAACAATAAATTGATTTTATCTTCTTTTGAATGAGTTGAGGGATTTTTTATACCTATAATTTCCTCTATTCCATTGCCACAATATTTCACACGTTCTGCGGCAACAAACTTTGCAATGTCCTCATATAGGTGAGGGGATAAAAGTATCACATCACTGTTTTTAAATATCCAGGGATACAAACGTTTTTCAATAAATTTCTCGCTGTTTTTTTTCACACCTTTATTGTGCAAGTGATATACTAATCGAAAACCTAACAATTTGGCAATGAACACAACAAAAGCATCTTTATATAGACCTGGGGCTGTGGTGCTCAATGTCATATAAACCAGATCGGGCTTTTGCTTAAGACATTTGGAAACAGTTTTTGATAGAATCCCAGCATACCTCCTCCATTTTAAAAAGCCTCCTTTCCCGATTTCATCAATGGAATGTGAAGTGCTTAAATTGATGAATTCGGAATCAAAAGTTGAATTAATCTTTTTGCTGGACATAATATATTTCCCAACTACCGCTGCACCATGAATTGGTGGTGGGTAATGAAGGATAAAAAGAATTTTCATAGTAGTTTATTATGTACCTCTTGAAAAGATAGGAGATGAGCTGATTTTAAGAAAGTCTTATCAAACAGACATCTTTACATTCAAATATTATTGGTTTTTGACGACATGCCTAAGATAATCGATCTTATCAAAAGTTGAGTAAATTTTTAAACGGTTCGATGTTCAATTTTTTGAGGACAGTGATTTATTAACTTTCATTTTTACCTTAAAACATTTGGCCATGATTTTCAATAGTCATAATTCATACTAATCTAATCACCAAAGAATACTCCTTATCACTCTGTAATTTCCAAGTCAAAATCTATTGAATCAAATTTTGGTATGGAATAACTCATAATTCCTTTATTTTTTAAAAATAAAACCTCTATTTAGATATCTAGTTTTCAGCTTAATAATTTTGCCTGGATAGTTAGACTGTTAATCAAATTATTCCTTGAACACTATTCTTTCCTGTGAGAAATTAGGTTGGAAAACCGTATAATTTTATTTCAATTTTGATTCATGAAGTTTTTTAAATTTAGTAGATCAAAAACAAGAATTTTAAGATTCATTTTTGGAATAGGTGTTTTTATTTTTTCGATAGAAAGAAGTTTTGGTATAGATTATTATTTTTCTTCTTCTAATGGGGATGATAGTCGTTCTTTCGAGTTAGCCCAATCAGCTGATACTCCCTGGAAATCCATCCAAAAACTGAATGAAATAGCTTCCTCTTTAAAAGGCGGTGATAGAATTTTTTTTAAAAGAGGAGATGAATTTCATGGCACAATCCGACTTTCAAAAGGTGGTATGATAGATGATCCTATCTTATTTGATGCTTATGGAACAGGTGATTTACCGGTTATAACCTCTTTAGTAAAAGTAAATAACCTGGAAAATTTAGGAAATGGCATTTATCAAACCAAAATCCCGAATATCAATTCTAAAGAATTAAAAATAGTAATATTAGATAAAGAGATTAAGCCTTTTGGGAGGTATCCAAATAGTGATGATAAGAATGGTGGATACCTTACTATTCAGTCTATTAATAATGATTTCAGTATTAATGGAAGTTTAATTCCTTTCGATGGTAAGGAAGGAGAGATAGTTCTCCGTAAAAACAATTGGATTATCGATAGTTATCCAATCTCAAATATAGATGGGAAAAGAATCGATTTTCTAAATAGGGGTAGTTCTGGGTATAAACCAACTAAAGGATTTGGCTATTTTATTCAAAATCACATTGGAGCATTAGATCAAATAGGAGAGTGGGCCTACTCTAAAGATGAAAAGTTATTATCAATTTATCTGGGGGTTGAGAAGCCGTCCGAAAGAACCATTGAATACGCAACAAATGATTATCTGGTTATAACAAATTTCTTAGTTCGGAATTTATCTTTTAGGAATTTGCATCTAAAAGGAGGGAATAAGAACATTATCAATATTGAAAGATCTTCAAATATTCTAATTGAAGATTGTGTTTTAGAATTTGCTGGAGAAAATGCCATTTATAGTTACAGTACTCCGGATTTTACTATTAAAAAAAATATTATCCGAAATGCTTTAAGTGGGGGAGTATTCTTCTGGCATAGTACTCCCAGGGCAGTTATTTCTGATAATTTAATTGAGAACACGATGCCATTTCAGGGTATGGCAAAAAACAGTGATTTAAATGGTATTGGGATTTATTTGGCTGGGAATGCAAATGAGTCAAAGGTTATAAGAAATCGAATAATAAAATCCGGTTATAACGGGATCCACTTTGGCGGAAACAATTCAATAGTAAAAAATAATTTGATAGATAATTACTGCCTTTGGAAGCAAGATGGAGGTGGTATTTATATGAATTCCGACGGTTTAGTCAATGCAAATAATAAGGGGAGAGAGATAATAGGTAATATTATTTTGAACGGGTTGGGTGCCAAAGAGGGGACTAATCAAGATAATAATATGGCTGAGGGCATTTATTTGGATGATAATACTTCAGGAGTCTTTGTTTCAAAGAATACCATAGCTCACATTAATGGTAAAGGAATTTACCTACATAATGCCAACAATATTGAAATTTTTGAAAATCTGATTTATGATTGTGATGTTCAGCTTAAACTAAATCATGATCCCTTGGGTGGACCTTTAAGAAATATACAAATTGAAAATAACCAATTTATAATTTTGAATAAAAATGAAATTGCTTTTTCAATTTCGTCTATTGAGAATGATTTAGATAAGTTAGGTATAAGTCGAAATAATTATTTTCTAGTCCCTTTTGCAAATGAATTTATTTTTGAATCAAAGAAACCAGGTGATGGAGCTTATTCTGTCAGAAAAAATTTTAGAGAATGGAGGGCTACTTTTGGGTATGAAAGTTCTTCTAAAATTGATGTTGGTGGTATTGAAAGATTTATCGTAAAAGAACAAAATATTTTAAGGCAAAGTAATTTCAATTTGGATCTCAATGTGGTTTCAGGTGTTTATCATGCACTTTCTCAAAGAGTAGGGTCTGGAATCAATGAAGGGACCTGGGAGATATTACCTGATGGAACAGAAAAAGCACTTGCTTATATTCAGATGGGTCCAATAAGTAAAGAGGATATGATTTTGATAGAAATGGATGTCAAAAGCGATCAAATCCCGCAGAAAATTGAATTTTTTTTAGAAAATTCGTTTAACCAAAACTCCTCTGCTGCCATTTCGTATTTCGAGGCTTCAAATGAAATAAGAAAAGCTAAGATTTTTTTGAATTCATTGACTAACTCTAAAAATGAAAGCTTGGTAATCCGTACAGGAATTAGTCCTGTTTCTTTACAAATCGATAATTTGAAAATCTCGAAAGTTAAAACTGAAAAAAAAGAAGGAAATACATTTTTTCAATTCAATTTTTCAGATAAAGCTCATAACTATTCTTTATCTGGCGTTTATAAAAATCCGAAAGGCGAAATTGTTGAAAATACAGTGGCTGTTCCTCCTTATGGCTCAGTCTTTTTGATACGAATAGAATGATATCAACTTTGATTATTTAAAATCCTAAATTGCTTTGAATTCAAATATTGTTTTAAATTTTTTCACTATTGATTTAAGGATTGGCATTAGAATGGCATATAAAAATTAAAAGTTTAAGAAATATTGTTTAGTTATTTATTATGAAAATTGGAGCTTACAATCCATAATATTTTTAATTATCAACCACTTATCTGTTGTCTAATTGGATAGGTTTTTCTTTTTCAATTTTACTTTGAAAAATTCTGATGTTGAAAAGTATGTAAAATCTCCACTAATTGTGGAATTATTCCACAGCTTTAATAAAATCGGGTTGTTATGCTAAAATAATTTATTTTTGAAATAATTGAAACAGGATTTATTTCAAAAATTTATTTGAATTTTTTTATTATTTCCACTATTTATATTCATTATTTAAAATAATAATTGTAATAGTAACTTTGATAACTCTTATTCCTCAATTTCTAGTTGGACAATTGGGCAGATTTTATTTAACATAAAAATTAGTTTAAAGGATTGAGTTCATTAATAATTTTATTTATTAAAACTTTTTAATGAAATAAAATATTTTTTACTGCGTAAATTTTTAAAAATTTAAGTAAATGTAAAATACAGAAACATTGTTATAAAATGTTTTAAAAGACATTTAAAATACATTTTTTAGTTTATTTATATTATGGATAAATCTAAGGTTTTAACCTGTTTTGTAATCATGTTTCCCAAAGGTATATTAGCATAATACGTAATAAATCACTTTTTTATTTCTTTTCAACAATTTTTTTTATCAAAAAATAAGTTTTTTAAAAAATATTATTCTGTATAAAAAACTGTATTTAAACTTATTTTTTTATTGTTTGAACAAAAGAATTGGCAAGGAAGTTGAAATTTGAAATTGATTGCCCAGTAAATTGAAGCTTTCAAACCACCTGACCAAAAAATCACCGAATTACCTTATGAAATCAAATTATCTTGATGAGCTAAACTACTTGCTCTTTAGAAATGCCAAACTAGTTAAAAGAGTATTATTGATTATTGTTTTTTCAGTTGTTTCTATTTCCTTTTCATGGGCAACTGATTATTATTTCTCTAGTTCATCTGGAGATGATAATCGATCCGCTGCCCAGGCGCAAAATGCATCAACTCCTTGGAGAAGTATTGATAAGTTAAATTCCTTCGCTGATCAGTTGAGATCTGGAGATAGAATTTTATTTAAAAGTGGAGATACTTTTTATGGAACAATACAGATTTCTAGAGGTGGTAGTTCAGGGAATCCTATAATTTATACTTCTTATGGTTCAGGGGCAAAACCTGTAATAACCTCAATGGTTAGAGTCACTAATTGGGTTTCTCGTGGAAATGGCACCTATGAAGCAACTCTTTCCAGTATGGACGGCGGTAAAGTCCAAATCTTTAGTGTTAATAATCAATTAAGAGAAGTTGGAAGATATCCAAATGCTGGGACAGCGAATGAAGGATTTCTCACTGTGACTTCTGTTAATAATGCTTTGAGTATTCAAGGCGCGAATATGCCGGCTAATTATGTAGGTGGAGAAATTGTAATTAGGAAAAATGATTGGATTACTGATCGACATGAAATTTCCTATAATGCTGGAAGCACAATTAGTTTTTTAACAACTCCAGAAACAGGGTATACTCCAAAAGTTGGTTTTGGCTATTTTGTTCAAAATCATTTAAACACGTTAGATCAATTTGGTGAGTGGGCTTATTATAAATCCAATAAAAAGCTTTACGGCTATTTTGGAGGTCAGAATCCAAATAACTTAAATGTAGAAGTCGCAACTCGAGATTATTTGATTAAGACGAATAGATACATCCAAAACCTTACTTTTAGTAATTTAAATCTTAAAGGTGCCAATGCTGATCTAATTAATATTCAAAATTCAGCAAACATTCAAATTACTAATTGTGAATTAAACTTTGCAGGTCAAAATGCCATTTATTCGCATACTACTCCTGATTTAATTATTAGAGGCAATTCCTTTAATTATTCTCTGAGCGGAGGAGTTTTCCTTCCTTTTAGTACTCCAAGAGCAATTATTCAAGATAACACTATAAACAATACAATGCCGTTTCAGGGAATGGCAAATAGTAGCGATTTGAAAGGAATTGCAATTTATATTGCTGGAGATGCAAATAATTCTCAAGTAACCAGAAATGAAGTTTTGAATACTGGTTTTAATGGAATTCATTTTGGAGGGAATTATACAGTCATTAAAAATAATTTTATTGATAATTATTGTCTTTTTAAGCATGATGGTGGTGGTATTTATACCAATTCGGATGGGATTACTTGGGGTAATAATGAAGGTAGAGAAATAGTAGGAAACATTATAAGAAGAGGGATAGGTGCTATTGCGGGTACACCAGTAGATGACGAGCTAGCTGAAGGTATTTATATTGATGATAATGCAAATGGAATTAAAATTTCCGGTAATACTATTTCCGATGTTACCGGGAAAGGCTTATATCTTCACAATGCTAAAAATCTTGAGGTTTTAAACAATACTTTTTATAAAACTCCAATTCAATTGCACGTAGGTGATGATGTGATGGGGAATCCTGTACGGAATGTTAGAGTAGAAGGGAATCAATTTTCTTGGGTCTACCCAGATGAAGTTCCTTATAGTATATCTTCTGATGCAAATGATATTGATCAAATAGGAACATCTAATAATAATTACTTCCTAGATCCCTATGGAGTTGAGGTCCTATTTAAAAGTCAAAGCCCAAACGATGGGCCAGGCGGAAGAAAATGGAATATGGAAAACTGGACCAATCAATATGGCTATGAGAGAAATTCCTTGAGACCTATTTTTGACTTAGAAAAATATACGGTTACTAGTTCCAATACTATTAAAGAAAGTAATTTCAATTCGAATTTGAATATTGTTTCGGCAGTATACAATGGTAGTTCAGAATTGTCAACAGGTATTGACGGAGGAGTATGGAAAGTAAATTTCAACCAAACTACCAATGCTTCCGCTTTTATTCAGATTGGAGCAGTATCTCAAGGAGATGAAATATTGGTTGAATTTGATACTAAAAGTTCAACGCCTAATCAAACCGTAGGATTGTTGTTAGAAAAAACATTTAATCAAAATCAAGAAGGTACGGTGTTCAATTTTGTTACTTCTACAGAAACCAAAAGAGTGAAAATCCTTCTAAAGGCAAATGTGGGTACAGGAAACGAAAGTATTGTTTTTAAATTCCCAAAAACACTCCCCAGTATTTTGATAGATAATTTTAAAGTATCTAAGGTCAAGACTAATCCGATAAATGTAGAACAGCAGGTTTTTTTCCAGTATAATTTCTCAAACCAAACTGTGAGTTATCCGCTTTCCGGAGTTTATAAAAATGCTAAAGGAGAAATATTTAATGGTTCAGTGAGTATTCCTGCCTATGGTTCCGCTTTATTGGCCAAAATAGAAGAGGGATCTACCGTGGATAATCAACCACCGGTAACTAACATTGTGACTCCTACGCAAAATCAGTCATTTGATGAAGGTACTTCAATCTTAATCCAAGCATATGTAGCGGATCCTGAGAATCAAATTTCAAAAGTTGAGTTTTTTAGAGGGAATACATTGATAGAAACTGTTACAAAAGCTCCTTATGAGATAAACTGGAATAACGCACCAGCG
>NZ_JBCLWJ010000022.1:0-56491 GCF_039563885.1 Algoriphagus sp. SE2
TGCGGACCTTCTGGTCCAGAAGCGGTAGGAAGAGTTATGGTATTTCCATCTGAGATGGATAATTGATCACCATCGATGGCAAGTGTTTGTAATTCGTTCGTGATGGATCCATCAACTATATCAGTATTCCCGAAATCATCCGTGATGGATATTGTTCCATCTCCATTATCTGTGATAAGGGTTTGCCTGGCATCGAAACTCAAGCTTATTCCTGCGGCATTGGTGAAAGTGAAGGTGCCGTTACCGTTATCGATTAGATCATTATTGGCATTGAAAGTGACTTCAGTTCCGTCTTCTGAAGTGTAAGTGAAGGTTCCATCACTGTTATCAACAAGGGTGGTGATGGTCTGAAGATTTTGGACGATTTCGTCCAGATCAAGAGGTTGGAAATCAAGGTTCTCATCTAGGAATCCAATAGTTCCATCATCTGATATAGTGAGACTACCCTGCAATTTCATCTCTACATCGCCAATCTCAGCGTTGATGGCATCTAGGTTTTCTGTGTCCAGAACCTTATTCCAGGTGTTATTGCTCCAGAAATAAAAGCCAGGATCAATATTTTCACCCTGATTGATATTGAAAACCAATAGTCCATCCACCGGACCTCCAGGCAACAAGGCTGCATCATCAGGGGAATTAAGGGATAACCTAGGGATTAATATTCCAAGATTCTCAGATTCAATATGAAGAATAGTGGACGGATGAGGATTTTCTGTCCCGATCCCTACTTGAGAGTAAGCGCTGCCAAATAGAAGCACCAGGAACCCTGAGAGTAGTAATTTTTTCATTTCTTCTTAATTAGATTTAACCTTCACTTTCAATTTTTTTTATTCTTCGGCCTTTCGGCCAAAGCCTATTTCTTTAGTCTTCTCTGATTATTTGGATCCAGCCTTTAAAGGTTTGGTCACTTCCATCTTCTTCAACTACTTCGAGGGTGTAGAAGTAGGTCCCTGCTACGAGACCTTCGCCTTGCCAATCATTACCATAATTATCCTTCTCAAGGAGAGTATCGCCCCATCTGTTGAAAATGGTGATCTTGTTTGAGAGGAATTTGTTTAGTCCTTTGATTTCAAATCGATCATTCAAGCCATCATTATTTGGAGTGATCACATTTGGAATGAAGAATGTTTTCACTTCATTCTCGTCTGTATCAACATTATCATCTAAATTCTCATCCTCTTCGAAAGATTCTACCTCGGCTACATTGAATATTCTGCCAGGATCACTTGCTCGAACCCGAAGTTTGAAGGTAGCTTCATCTCCTCCGATGAATTCAGGTATGCGGATAATCACTGTCTGACCGATCACTTCCACTTCAAATTCCAAAAGGCCAAAAATAGATTCTCCCTCGACCGAGATATATTCCAATCCATTTGGAAGGTTGTCAACCAATACCACATCAGTAGCAGTTACCTGACTATTGTTTTGAAGGGTGAGTTCGTAATCAAACTCGTCGCCTTCCCAAATCGAGGCATTAAAGGAAGTTTTCGAAATCCCTAAATTTGTTTTTCCTACTAATATGCCTAGAGTAAAAACCCCATTTCCAGCAAATTCCACATCTGCTGTGATGATTTGATCATTGCTATCTATCACACCGCCTTCACTTACCCAGAGTTCCTGATCGAAATCCCAACTGACAATAGACATTTGGTTGAGTTCTCCCAGGATGAATGGGGGAGTGGTCACATCTCTCCAGGAAAGAGTTAGAGCCATCTCGTCTTCGCTTTCATTCAGGTTTTCTACTTCCCAATATTCTGCATCGTCAATCAATCGAATATTTCTATTTGCCTGATTTCTCGGATAAAGGCCATCAGGGTCATCTAAGAAGTACTGGGCATTTAAATTTAGGTTTTCGCCTCCATCATTTGGACTCGCACGAAGAAATCTAAGAAACTGGTCATCCCCTACCGGGAAGAAAAAATCTGAATCGGTCTCAGTGCCGACTATGCCATCCACAAAACTCTCGTCTGAAGAATTTTGTGAAATACCGCCTAGCCCAAAACCAAAAACAGGTTCACTAAGGTCAGAAAGCACAATCCCAGATTTGAATTCTCCCGAGCCGAAAACGCGAAGATTATTTTCAAGAGAAAAACCTTGACCGTTATCAAGATTCAAATTCCAAAATTGAAATTCACTTGATCCTGAAATTGATTGATTAGATAATCCCTCCAAACGAGTGAGCCCTGAACTTAAGTTTGGGGAAAACCCAAATAGACCATTATTAGTCAGATCGGATTTAAGAATTAGAGTTCCATCATTTATAAATCTCCCAGTAGTCTGATTTTCAAGAGTGAAAGCAGAATAGAGAACAGCACCTTCTTTGACATAAAGATCTCCGGAGTTCACAAGCTGAGCCTTTGCAGAGTATGCGAAAACAAGAACTGTCGAGGTGACAAATATGAAGCGTTTGGTGGCTTCTGAAATCATAGATGAAATAAAGATGGTCTCGATAGGTTTATTTTAAATACACTAATCTTCATATGAAAGCATAAATAACGCCGTACAGTAAAGTTACAGATTAATTATTTGAACATGCTAAATTTATTTAAATAAATCACTGAAAATGAGATGGTTAGATTTAATTATTTTTCAACCAAAATTGGTGATTAAACTTTAATTACGATAATTAAAAATCAATTAGAAGCTTGAAATTCAGTGGGTCATGGTGATTTTATCAGAAATTGAATTTCAAATCAAGATTCACTTGACCAAGCTTCCAAATTTGATTTTTAAACAGCCAAAAATAAAAATTGTTTAAGAAATTATATAAGAAATTCAAGACTTTTTCTGTGATAAAACTCGATAAAATGATTTATGGTTTGGGTAGATTCCCAAAGAAAATTGGGTTGGTAAATCCACAAGATTTAATAGGTTGATTAAGTTAAATTTCTTTTATCAGTAATTCTGAATTGACCCTAAATCGATCTCCATACACTCCTTCAGGAAGGCCTTTTCCACAACCGATAATCATGCAGATTTCTGCTCCTTTAGGTAGGTTTAGCAGTTTTGATATACGTTTGGAGTCGTATCCTTCCATCGGACAAGTATCGTAACCAGAGGCTTTCATGCCGAACATAAAAGTCATAGATGCTAATGCTGCAGATTTGTGAACTGAAATACGGACATCCGTTTCACTGACTTCCCGCACCATCGGCCTTTTTAAGCCAACAAACCAAGCAATCACTTGCTTTATAATTGACCAACCTGGAAATCTAGAATATAGCTTTGGAATCAGATTACCATAATAGCTTAACGCCTGCTTTTTCTTTTTTTCTGACTGGTTTTGAACAGTGGTTTGGATGTATTCAAAATTTGCTTTTGCTCTTGATTTCCATAAATCTCGACGTGTTACTACTACTATCAATTCTCTGGCTGTCACTGCCGCTTTTTGGCGCATGCAAAGTTGGGAAAGAGGTTCTTTAAAAGGGGAGGTCTCTGGTATCCTAATAAATTGATACAATTGCAAATTTGAACTGTTAGGAGATAATATGGAGGCTTGAATACATTTTGATACAATCTCATAGTCAAAGGGGCTTTCCTGATCAAATATTCTTACTGACCTTCTCTGTTTTACTGCTTCGAAAAATCGCAACTCCTTATCTGATTCTATCATTTGCTTAATTTTATCTTTAAACTGCAACGTTTTCTGCTTGTTTAGTTATATTTTGGGCGAATTTAGGAAGAATAACCAACTAGCCACGCTATGATTTTTGAATTAGTCAAATTACAGTTTCTTAAAAGTTTCAGGTCTACTTCATTTGCCAAGAGCGCTATGGCAAATATTTTTCTTGGCTTTATAGTCTTAGTATTACTTGGATACGTATTCGGTGCAGGTATTTTCCTTCCGAAAATAATTGAACTTTTGGCAGAGGGTGAAGATCCCATAATAGTAATTAATAGCTATTTGATCTATTTCTTTTTGTTTGAATTTATGTATCGCTATTTTCTCCAAAAGCTTCCTGTATTGGATTTGGAGAGTTTACTTCATTTGCCGATAGGTAAAGGCAAGATTATTTCAATTCTCCTAGCGCGTTCTTTTATTTCAGCGATGAGTTTGATTCCTGTTTTATTGTTTTTACCATCAGCATTTCAAATTATTGAGCCTATTTATGGTACTTCCGGAGCAATATTTTGGATTGGAAGTATAGTCTTTACTAGCTATACCTTACATTGGTTTATGCTTTGGTTCAAACAGCGATTTGAGGATGGCTTAATTGGGATTATCGTTGTGTTTGCTATCCTGGCTTTGGGAGCAGGCTCAAGCTACATGGGCTGGTTTAATCTTGGAGAAATTACTAAACCAATCTTCGATTTGGCTTTATCTAGCCCGATTCCTATGCTAGTTTTAGCCATTTTAATGATTGGGACTTTTATTCTTTGTAGGAGATTTTATTTGGAAAATGCCTATTTGGAAGATTTGGCAGAGGAGGATGAAATTAGATTTGTAGGGCAGTCAATTGGCTTTTTCACTCGTTTTGGTTTAGCTGGAGAGTTGGCAAACCTAGAGTGGAAACTAATCATCCGACATAAGAAGAGCAGGACTTATTTAATGCTTTCAGCTTTTTTCTTGCTTTATGGATTGATTTTCTATACTAATCCAGTATACCAAAGTGAAGATGGCGGAATCTCTGCAATCTTTATTTTTGTGGGAGTTTTTATCACAGGCATCTTTATGATTCAATACGGACAGCAGTTTTTGAGCTGGAATTCCGGGAATTTTGATTTTTTTCTAAATCGAAAAGATGGTGTAGAAGCCTTAGTAAAAGGAAAATATTTGCTTTTTATAAGTATCTCTATGATCTGTTTTTTAGCTTCAATTCCTTATGTTTATTTCGGTTGGAATATTCTTTTGATCCATCTCGCCACCTTCTTATTCAATATTGGAATATTAATCCATGTGATAATTTATCTGGCACTTTGGAAACCCAAGCCAATGGATCTTAACAAAGGTGCTATGTTTAATTATGAAGGGGTAGGGGCAGCACAATTTCTGATTATTATTCCTATGATGGCGGGGCCTTATCTGATCTACCTTCCTTTTTCCTTACTATTCAATGATTACGTAGGTTTGCTCGCACTTGGTATAAGTGGAATCATAGGGATTTTGTCCTTCAAACCTTTAAGTAAAATAATTATCAATCGTATTAATTCAAATCGTTACGAAATTTCATCTTCATTCCGTCAAGAATCATGATCCAAGTCAATGAGCTAAAAAAGCAATATAAAGAAACAGTAGTCTTAGATGTAGACCACCTTGAAATCCCCAATTCTGAGTGTTTTGGATTGGTGGGAAATAATGGTGCCGGTAAAACAACTCTTTTTAGAATCATGCTTGATCTTGTTCGAGCCACATCAGGCACGGTAACTATTGAAGGGCAAGATGTAAGTAAATCTGAAGATTGGAAAGCAAAAACAGGGGCCTATCTCGATGAGCATATGTTATTGACTTACCTAACACCGGACGAATATTTCGAGACTTTGCGTAAAATCTATGGAATGTCAGAAGCGGATTTAGGAGTTCATTTAGAAAAATTCAGAGAGTTGTTCAACGATGAGATTATTGGAAAAAAGAAATATATCAGAGATTTATCAAAAGGAAACTTAAAAAAAGTTGGAATTGCTGCTGCGATGATGGGAAACCCAGAAGTTGTCTTTCTGGATGAGCCTTTCGAAAATCTAGACCCCAGTTCTCAGATTCGATTGAAGAAATTGATTTTGAGTGAAAAGGAAAATTCACAAATTACCTTTTTGATATCCAGCCATGATTTGAATCATGTAACTGAGATTTGCGACCGAATTGTACTTTTGGAAAAAGGGAAGATCATTAATGATTTGCGTGATAAATCTGCAATGATGTCTGAATTAGATGCTTACTTTACTGGTTGAGAAAAAAATTGATTAGAAAAATAAAAAAGGCCCTTCAGAATATTCCGAAGGGCTTTTTGATTATAAGTTCGGTAATCCAGTTTAACCTTTAATTCCAACCGCCTCCCAATGCCTGGTAAAAATCCACTTTGGCATGCATCTGTCTCATTTTGGTTTCTATCAACTCAAACTTGGATTCAAGTGCATCCCGTTGAGTCAACAATACTTCCATATAGTCTGCTCTGGCAGATTTAAATAGTTCATTGGAAATATCGATCGATTCAGTTAGAGCATTGACTTGTTCTGATTTTAAACTATAAGTTTTTTCCAGGTTTTCGATATTGGAAAGCTGATTAGCCACCTCGATATAAGCATTTAAAATAGTCTGCTCATAGTTGTAGATTGCTTGAATCTGCATTGAATTAGCAGTCAAATATCGCGCTTTGATTGCATTCCTATTAATTAGGGGAGCAACCAGTTCTCCTGCCAAGGAATAAATCAGAGACTGAGGAGTGGTGAATAGATAAGCGGTATTGAAAGCATTATAGCCTAATCCAGCAGATATTTCCAATTTAGGATAAAAGTCTGCTTTGGCTACCTGAACATCAATTTTGGATGCTGCCAACTCGAGTTCTGCCTGTCGGATATCCGGTCTATTGGCCAAAAGTTGGGAAGGAATCCCTGCATGAATCATCTCAGGAACCAATTCAGTAAATACTTTATGATCTCTTTCGACTTTCTGTGGGAATCTACCAACCAAGAAATTAATTCTGTTTTCAGTTTCAATGATCTCCTGCTGGATTCCATATTGAAGACTTTTTGTGCTGAGCACTTGAGCTTCAAATCTTCTTACTGCTAATTCCGTTACCCGTGCCGCTTGTTTTTGAAATTTTACAATTTCGAGTGCATTGGTCTGGATTTCAACATTCTGCTTGACAATTTCCAATTCATTATCAAGTGCAAGCAGTTCATAGTAAGAGTTCGCAATTTCAGCGATCAAGTTTGTGACCATGAAATTTTTACCTTCTACACTTCCCAAATACCTGGTCAAAGCTGATTTTTTAGCATTTCTTAGCTTTTTCCAGATATCTACTTCCCAAGTCGCAAATGCTCCTACCATGTAATCTTGCAATGGATCAGGCATTTCTTTTCCAGGCTTGATCTCGGTATTTGCATCATTCGCACCTTGGCTGGTGTATCGGCCTACTTTATCCACGCCAGCGGCAGCCCCAATATTTACAGAGGGTAATATTTCACCTTTTCTGGCTCTTACCTCGTTTTGTGCTATCTGGATTTCCTGAAGGGTTATGTTCAGTTCCTGATTATTGTTCAAAGCGGTATCAATCAGCGATCTTAGGTATGGGTCGGAAAAATATTCCTGCCAAACCAAATCAGCAGTATTAGTTGTGTCCTGAGAACCAGTATAGCTTTCAGGAACCGCACTATTGATTGCTTTTTCTGTCAATTCTGGAGTCTTACACGAAGAAACAGCAAAGGACAGACCTGCAACTCCAAGACTTATATAAATGATTCTTTTAAGCATGTTTGTGCTGAGTTTGTTCGGATAATGGACTTTCATCTTCATTCTTGATCAAGTGACGACCATCTGCTAGACTACCGAAAATGTAGTAAAGTCCAGGGACGATGATCACCCCAAAGATGGTTCCGAAGAGCATACCACCCATTGCGGAAGCACCGATGGTTCGGTTTCCTATTGCACCAGCTCCTGTTGCAATTATCAAAGGAACCAGACCAGCGATGAATGCAAAAGATGTCATCAAAATAGGTCTGAAACGAACTTTTGCTCCTTCGATGGCTGCCGCAAGAATAGTAGCTCCTTCCTGTCGTTTTTGCACGGCAAATTCTACAATCAATACTGCGTTTTTACCAAGGAGACCAACAAGCATAATCAGCCCAATCTGTGCATAAATATCATTGTCCAGACCCATCAACTTCAGTAAGAAGAAGGAGCCAAAAACCCCAACAGGGAGTGAGAATACGACTGCCAGCGGAATGATGAAACTTTCGTACTGTGCTGCCAGCACGAAGTAAACGAATACCAAAACGATGATGAAAACGTATAGTGCTTCATTACCTCGACTTGCCTCATCATAAGAGAGACCTTCCCAGGCAATGTCATATCCTCTCGGTAACGTTTCAGTAGCTACCTCTCGGATAGCTTGGATTGCATCCGCCGTGGTAAAGCCAGGCGCCGGGAGACCCCTGATAGCAGCTGAGTTATACATGTTGAAACGAGTGACCTCATTAGGACCCTGAGTTTTCTTCATGGTCATAAATGCTGAATAAGGAACCATTTCACCTGCTTCATTTTTCACAAACAGGTTTAGTACATCTGTTGGAAGTCTTCTAAATGAAGGATCTGATTGTACATACACCTTAAAGAATCTTCCGAAACGGATAAAGCCTTGCTCATAAGTACTACCGATCAGGATGTTCAGATTTTCCATTGCTTTACCAATAGAAACCCCTTTTTGCATAGCCTTATTGTTGTCAATTTCAAGTTCGTATTGAGGATAGTTGGCAGCAAAGAATGTAAACAGACCAGTGATCTCCTCACGTTTGCTGAGGTTATCCATAAAATCCTTATTGATCTTATCAAACTCCTGATAATCGGTATTAGTTGTTTGATCGAGCAACCTCATTGAAAAACCACCGGATGAACCGAAACCTGGAATTGCCGGTGGTTCGAAGAATTCCACGATGGCACCTAATCCCTTGGATTCTTCTTCCAGTTCTTCCATGATCTCTTTCACCGTATGCTTTCTTTCTCCCCATGGTTTTAAGTTGATCAAACAAGTACCGGCGTTGGATCCACGGCCCTCTGTCATGATTTCATATCCTGCCAAAGAAGAGACAGATTCTACCCCGTCAATTTCCTCGCATATTTTCTGTAGTTTTTGGGAAACCTGATTGGTTCTTTCCAAAGTAGCTCCAGGAGGTGTTTGGATGATCGCGTAAATGGTTCCCTGATCTTCACTCGGAATGAAACCTGAAGGAAGGATTTCACTTTCGAAGAAAATACCAGCTCCGAAAAGAAGGAGGATTCCGAAAGTCAGCCATCTTCTACTAACCATGGATTTTAGTAAATCCACATATTTTCCTGTCAGCTTATCGAAGACTCTGTTGAAACTGTCCAATGCTTTGGTTAGGATATTTTGTTTTCTCTCATGCCCGTGGTGGTTTTTAAGCAACATCGCACATAATACTGGTGTCAAAGTCAAAGCGATAACTGCAGAAATCACGATGGAACTTGCCATGGTGATAGAGAACTGACGGTAGAAAGTACCCACCGGTCCGGACATAAAGGAAATCGGCAAGAACACAGATACCATAACCGCAGTAATGGCGATTATCGCACCACTGATTTCACCCAATACTCTTTTCACAGCCTGATAGGGAGTCAAATGCGGGAAGTCTTCCATTTTGGCATGGACAGCTTCCACCACCACAATGGCGTCATCGACCACAATACCGATTGCCAATACAAGTGCGAAAAGCGTGACGAGGTTAATCGAGAGCCCGAAGAACTGGATTACGAAGAAAGCCCCGACCAAAGAAACCGGTACGGCCAAAATCGGAATCAAAGTAGATCTCCAATCTCCCAAGAAGATAAATACAACCAAAGCCACCAGGATAAAAGCATCTCGTAGCGTATGTATGACTTGCTCAATGGAAGCATCTAGGAATTGGGAAACATCATAACTGATTTGGTAATCAACTCCCGGAGGGAAGGATTTCTTCATTTCTTCCAAAGTGGCTTTTACCTCTTCGATAACATCACTGGCATTACTGCCATAGTTTTGCTTTAATACAATTGCGGCAGATGGATGACCATCCAAATTGGAATAAATATCAAAGAATTCACTTCCCAATTCTGTTCTGGCAATATCCTTTAATTTGATGCTTTCTCCTTCGGCATTCGCTCTGATGATAATATTATCGTATTCTTCAGAAGTGCTGAATCGGCCTTTATAGGTCAAAACGTACTCAAGAGATTGTGCGGCAATACCAGAACTCTGGCCGATTCGGCCAGGCCTACCTACAATACTTTGCTCCTGCATAGCTTCCATGACATCTTCTACAGAGATGTTATAGGCTCGCATACGATCTGGGTTTAACCAAACACGCATCGCATAAGTCCTACTTCCCAATATTTGGGATCTTGCTACACCTTTGATACGGTTGATTTCGGGGATCATATTCACATTGGCGTAGTTGTAAAGGAACTTTTCATCCATGCTTTCGCTCGTTGAGTAGAGGTTGACATACATCAACATACTAGGCTGGATCGGGGTGATAATTACACCTTCCCGCTGAACAAGTTCAGGTAAAAGTGGCATGACTTGATCCACCCTGGTCTTGACCCGTATGACCGCTTGGTTCGGGTCTGTCCCGGGCTCGAAGATAATGTTGATAGTTGCCTCACCCGCACTGGTAGCATCGGTAGCCATGTATCTCATTCCCTGCACTCCATTGATAGAGTTTTCGAGAGTAATCAAAGTTGATTTTACAAGCACATCAGCACTGGAACCTGGATATGCGATGAAAATACTTACCGTTGTCGGAGCAATTTCCGGGAACTGTGAAATAGGCATTTGCTTCATTGAAAGTAAGCCTACAAAAACAATAATGATGGAAATTACAATCGCTAAAACTGGTCTTTTTATGAATTTGCTAAACATCAATTCTATTTTTTAGGAGTTGAGTTATTCGGCATACAAGTCCAGATTTGATAAAGCGACATCCGGCTTTATAAAGTCATAATGGATTTCATCATTTTCTCTTACAAGACGAAGACCTTCAAGGAGGATTTTGTCAGTAGGTTCAAGACCTGCTGAAATGGCATAGATATGAGGCAATTCTGCTGAGATCGTGATTTCTCTTGAATGAACCACATTTTCTTCATTTATGACAAAAACATATTTCTTGTCCAGTACCTCAAATGTTGATTTCTGTGGAATCAAAAGGACGTTTGAAAGAGAAATGGTCATTTGAATATTTCCTGTTTCTCCATGTCTCAAGAGACTATTTGGATTAGGGAATGTAGCTCTGAAAGCGATGTTACCTGTTTCATTGTTGAAGTCGGCTTCAATGGTTTCAACTACTCCTGGGTAATCAAATTGCTTCTGGTTAGCCATTTGGAATACTACTTGAACTTTCTCATCAGTTTTTACTTGGGCTTTGTAGTCCAAATATTCAGCTTCTGGGACATTGTAATAAATCCACATTTTGCTGTTGTCAGAGAAGTTGGTGAGTAATTCACCTTCATCAAGTAATGAACCTTCTCTCACCAGGAATCTATCAATGATTCCGTCAAAAGGAGCTCTGATTTCAGTAAATTGTAAATGTACTTGAGCTAAGGAAAGCTCTGCATTTGCTTTGTCAACTTTTGCTTTTGCCATGGCTAGCTCATTAGGAGCTACGATATTTCTATCTGCCAATGACTTTGTGTTTTCGTATTCAATTCTGGCAAATTCAGCCTCAGCTTTAGCACTTTCAAATTCTGCCTGGTAGATATTAGGCATGATTTTGAAAAGCAAAGTACCTTTTTTAACAAACTGACCTTCATCCACATAAATCTTCTGTAGGTAACCTCTTTCCAAGGCTCTGATTTCTATGTGTTGAATGGAATGGACTTGTGATACGTACTGTTTAGTGATCAACGTATCCTTTTGTAATGGGCTGGTTACCTGAAAGGTAGTTTCAGCTTCATGGTGCTCTTCGCTATGCGAGTTGCAACCTGTGTGGAATAGCAATGCACACAGACCTGCGAGCATAAGAATTCTCGTGTTCATAATAATTAGTTGTTATTAAACTGGATTTTTTATTGGTTTTTTCTGGTGCATCAAAAGAAATGCACGGCGTGAATCAGGCTAAGCGAATTGCTTAAGCAAAATGACTCACAGCATTAAAGAATTAGAGGTAATTAGATTATCTCTGTTGAAAAAATATTATATCGTAAACACCTGAATGAGCAGATGTTTCCGATGGGATAACTTATAGTAAAAGTTCTTACTGAAGAATAAGCTTTTCTGAATAAACCTGAATAAAAACCCTAGAATTAAGGTGCAAAAAATAGCAGTGTAGTAATTACTGCTTTGAACAAATTTTTTGAAAGAAACGAGAATATCGTCTTTTTCTTCAATATCTGTTACATCGACTTTTACAGTGCCTGATGTATGGGTATGAAGAATATGGATATGATTGCTAAAATCTGTATCTACAGTTGAACTTTGGTGGCTCAACAATGAATTTGCCGGGGCGTATTGAACTCCTTCTTGAATAGCATGAGCATAAAGTTGACTGTACCCACTGGATAGCAGAATGCAAAGGGAAAGTACAAACCTGGTAATCAACTTTATCATTTGGGTGCGAAATAAACTAATGTTCTACACTCTGCATAATTTTTAACCGTTAATTCCTGTTAACGGTCTTGCTAAGTTTTGAAACCTATTGTTATTCTATTCCAAAGGATTAGAAAATCATTTTTCCTAAATCACTTAGAATATGAAGTAAGTTCAGCTATTAGTAATTATTCACAAAATTGAACTTTTTATTACATTTCTTAAAGAGTTTAGGTGATTTTATTTTATTAATCACAATCTAACTTCAAATGGAGCAGATCATTTTTTTGTTTAATTTTTAAAAACAGAAATGAATAGACACATTTCAATCTCATATTTTAATGCTTTTCTAAATTTCACCATCATTTTTAATTACTCCTACTGCATGCTATTTGATGAATATTTAACGCCTATTTGAAAAAGGAAACTCAGCGCTTAAATAAATATCTGTGAATGAATAAAATGGATTATTATATTGAGGGTTCAGTAAATTCAACAACAATGAAAAATAGACCCTTTATTCTTTTTAGCCTTATCCTATTGCTCGTGTCTCAATTAGGTTTGGCACAAAATTCATATACGATTGTCATTGAAGGTTTTGACTGGGGACCAGCTGTCAACAAAGTTGTGTTATCCAAAGGTGATGCAGATTTGAGTACAGATCCTTCTCAATATAAAGTATTTGCAACCCGAAGTTCTGATTTATCAGAAAACCCAATTAATCCCGCAAGCGGAGAAAGGACTGTTATTTCAGCATACAATTCAGATGCAAAAGGCAACCGCAATGCTGACGGAGAGCATGTGACACTTAATCTTTCTGTTGCTCCAAATCTTCCTTTGGGTTCTCCTTTTCAATACATGCGTTCCTATGGCAATGTGTGGGTGGATTATAAATTGTCAGTTTCAAACACAGCAACGCTGGAAGTTTGGAATAAAGAAGGTGATAGAGTGATGCCTTTGGTTGATGAATACGAACTGAATGGTAAATTTACTCATGATAATGTAAGTCTCACCTATGCTTCCTATACCCCTGAAACCAATCAAGAAAAGGTACCATTAATCATTTGGTTGCATGGTGGAGGGGAAGGTGGAACAGATACCACAATCCCTCTTTTGGGTAATCGTGCGGCAAATTATGCGTCTCCTGAAATCCAGGATTATTTTGGAGGTGCTTACGTTTTGGTACCACAAACGCCTACCAGATGGATGGACAGTGGAGAAGGTTCGACAAGTGGCCAAGTAGACGATATTTATTTCGAAGCTTTGAAGGCGCTATTTGATGATTTTGCAGCGAAGCATCCGAATGTGGATATGGATAGGATTTATGTAGGAGGGTGTAGCAATGGTGGATACATAAGTTTAAAACTGATCTTAGAATATCCTGAATATTTTGCAGGTGGCTATATCAGCGCACTAGCATATAGAGGAGCTTATTTATCAGATGAGCAGGCAAAAAGCATTAAAAATGTCCCAATCTGGTTTGTTCATTCAAAAGACGATTCAACGACCGTAGCAGATCAAACGGTTTTGCCAGTTTATGATAAATTGATGAAGGCAGGCGCAAAAGATGTTCACTTGACCTTCTACGACCATGTGGTAGATATTACCGGCTTATTGGGTGGAGAGGATTACTATTACCCTGGACACTGGTCATGGATCTATTCACATGCCAATTTGAGCCAAAATGATTTCGATGGCAAACCGGTAAAAGTTAATGGGGTACCTGTGACGATCATGCAGTGGTTGGCAGCGCAATCCAACTGATCGGATTATGAAATAGAAACTGAAAAGTCACCAAATTAAGATATTAAAAAAAGAAACCCTCTGAAGGAAATGCCAGAGGGTTTTTTGTGGAGCTGGCGAGATTCGAACTCGCGTCCAGATAAGGAAACAACGTACCGTCTACATGCTTAGTCACCTGTTAGGTTTTCGACCGAAATATGCTGGATGACACACCTTGTCTCGGCTTAGCTATTGATCTTAGACTTGCTTAATAGCATCACAAGCCGCAACCCGATCAAGTCGACACCTCAAATCCGTCCGGATCAGATAACGGACGGTGAGATGTGGCTGGGGAATTACTCTAGTAACTCAACCCTTTAAGCGTTCTTTCCTGTTAAGGTAAGATTAGGCAGCCATGGCGTAAGAATTTTCGCCAATTATAGTTCGTATGAATCTTTCAAGGCCGTACATACTCCAGCCTGCATGCGAGCCCGATCTTTACACTTACTGTCAATACCGGTCAGCCCCATTTATTAGGGAGACAAAAGTAACCTAATTTTAGTTCCAAGGAAATGATTTGGTAAAATTGGTGATGGTAAGTCTAGAAAGACTTTGGATCAGCTTACAGTTAACAGTCGACCGTCGACAACATGACTAATTATAATTGAAAACATTGTTACTGTTTTTCGATCTTAAAATCTATTAACAGCATTCTATTCAATCTCAACCCTTTATGGAAAATCTTTTGAATTGCACAAATTTCTAGGTTTTCCTATAAAGAGATTTTTATATCTTGCGGTGATGGAAAATTTCGTCGTTTCGGCAAGAAAATACAGACCGGCAGATTTTAAGAGCGTAGTGGGGCAGCAGCATATTACTACCACGCTTCAAAATGCAATCAAAAATAATCATCTAGCTCAGGCTTTTCTTTTCTGTGGTCCTCGTGGTGTGGGTAAAACTACCTGTGCCCGAATTTTGGCAAAAACAATTAATTGTGAAAATCGTCAAGCCGATCAGGAAGCCTGTGGTGTCTGTGATTCCTGTGTTTCCTTTAAAAATAACGGTTCTTTCAATATCTATGAATTGGACGCTGCATCCAATAATTCAGTAGACGATATCAGAAATCTCGTTGAACAGGTTCGATATGCTCCGCAAAAGGGTCAGTACAAGGTATATATTATTGATGAGGTCCACATGCTTTCCAACCAGGCATTCAACGCCTTTTTGAAAACATTAGAAGAACCTCCAAAATACGCCATCTTCATTCTGGCTACGACAGAGAAGCATAAAATTATTCCTACCATTCTTTCTCGTTGTCAAATCTTTGATTTCAATAGAATTCAGATCAAACATATAGCTGAACACTTGAAGTACATTGCTGAGAAAGAACAAGTAGATTATGAGGAGGAAGCATTAAGATTAATTGCTACCAAAGCGGACGGAGCACTCAGAGATGCCCTTTCTATTTTTGATTTGATTGTCACTTACTCTGCAGGTAAAAAAGTAACTTACCATGAGACAATTGATAATCTTCATATCCTTGATTATGATTATTATTTCAGGGTAGTAGATGCACTCCTACAGGAAGATTTATCCAAAGTCTTGTTGATTTTTGATGAAATTCTTAAAAAAGGATTTGATGGGCATAACTTCATCGTTGGACTATGTGAGCATTTCAGAGACTTATTAGTGGCAAAAGATCCTGCGACTGTGGAGTTGATCCAAGTTTCAGAAAGTGCCAAAGAGAGGTATCTTCAACAAACTGAAGCGGCCTCGGTATCATTTTTACTTTCGGCACTTAATATTGCCAATCAATGCGACATTCATTATAAGACTTCCAAAAATCAACGTTTGCATGTTGAATTGGCCTTAATGAAAATAGCGAAGCTTCCCCAGGTCTTCAAATTAGCTGTCTCAGCATCAGAAGAGTCAAAAAAAAAAGTCTGAGTAAATCAGAAACGGATTCAACTCCAAGTACACCTTCATCTTCCGGTATTTCGAAAAACCCAAGTTCTGAATCCAAATCGATTCCAGTTCAGCGGACCATGTCTATTCCGACAAGCTTGTCGCATACAAAAGAAATTTTAGCAGAAAAGGCTAAAAAAGAGGAGCGAAGAATCGAGCAAAAAAAGGCTGATGCAAAGACTATTGAACCTGAAAACACGCGGCAGCTTACTCAGGAAAAATTGGACGAAATAATGCCTGAGGTTTTAACTCATTTTAAAAAACAAAATAAGGTCCTTGAACTTGCCATTTTAAATCAACCTTCCAAAATGGATGGCCATGAGATTTGTTTTGAAGTGATGGGGCACGTGCAGGAAGAGATTGCACAAAAGATGAAACCAGAACTCTTATCTCTGATCAGAGACCTAACAGGTGCTGGTAAATTAGGAATTAAATTGCTGGTTAAAGAGGAATTGGAATCTACAACGAACAAACTTTATACAAGCTCTGATAAATTCAGATTCTTAAAAGAGAAACATCCTGCGCTTGTGGATTTTCAGCGAAAATTTGGATTGGAAACTGATTTTTAAAAGTCCAGAGATATTCCAAAATTTATAAGATTTTGGAGCTGGACAGCCTGTTTGGATGTGTCATCATCTTGCTTGATAAAAACTTCCTCATCGTAGATTAGCCTGGTTTCCATTCTAGTTGAAATGAACTTATTTACTTTCATTCGAATCGTTGAATTAAAATTTACGACCATGTTTCCAAATCGCTCGTAGTTTGAGAAAAGATTTAGGTCTGCTTTCCAAGTAATATTCTCCATGAGTTGGATATCCACAACTGACGTAGCAAAAGACATTCCAGCCTCAGCTCTGACATTTTCTCCAGGTATCACCCCAAAAGCACCTGCTTGGCTGAGGGAATCATTCATGACAATGGTGAATCGACCGGTAAAAGGAGAAAGAATTACAGATAGTTTACTCTTATCCTCGTAGGTTTTCCTGTAATTCAAACCAGTAGATGACTGCACATATCCTGGGGAAAGAAGGTCCGATATTTTTGTTCTTATTTCTTTATCACTTCCAGATGGTCTGGAATATTTATACCCAGCCAAAAGCTGTGTCCTGGCATCTAGTTGGGTGGAGAGATAGAATTTTTCGGAGAGCTCCCGGCCATAGTTGCTAACAAAAATAAAGTTGTCATTACTTTTTCTGGTTTGAAAGTCCCGATCTCCTTGTCTGGTCATGCCCAGATTTATTGTGAGCTGTGTGTCCCAGACTTTCTTTTCTTTCTTATAATTTGCAAATAAAGAAACCCCTGAATTAAGGGCAAATGAGCTGGATCCACCAGCCGCCCAGTTACTCAAAGTAACCTGTTGGATGTTGAGGTTATAGTTTCCGCCAGTCTCCCAGAAAATCTCCTTCTCATGTTCTTCAATCAGTAAAGAATCACCCAGCATCAAAAGCGTATCTCCATTGATCAAGACGGTATCTGGGATCACAATCCGGTCTTGGGAAAAAGCCTGCTGACCTAAACCGATAAATAGAAATCCTATAATTAGGAGGTAATTACGCATTCAAAAATGAAAATAATAGGATCAGGGTGTGAAGATAACCAATTTCTGACCGATGCTGATGATGTTTTGGCTCCCGATATTGTTCCAGGATTTTAAGTCATTGACAGTGACTCCGTATTTTTTACTAATTGCAAATAGTGTTTCTCCCTTACTGACCACATGGGTTAATTTGCTCGAAGCACTTTGAATTGGTGGTGTCATGGTTTTGACTTCTTGCTGAGTCCGAGTATTTGCATTATTAGTTGCAAGTACAGATTTTTTGGGAGGGGCTGATTGATTGATTTTTACAATCTTTATTTCCTCACCACGTTTTCTGTGCTCCTGAAGATTAAGAACCATTCCTACTTTCAAATCAGAGTCTTTTCGGATTCTATTTTTAGCTTTCAAAGAAGAAAGCTTGATACCATATTTTTGAGAAATACTCCAAAGTGTTTCTCCGGGCATGACGATATGATTTTCAACATCAGCTTTCGTTTTCTTTTTCTTCGTGTAATAATATTCCCCAGCTTCAATTCTTTCTCCAGGTTCCAAATCATTCAGTTTTCGAAGCTTTCTTTCTTTTAAGCCTATTTGATCTGAGAAATTGCTTTGGGTAGTAGTCTTGGATGCTTTTACCCCATCAATATCATTTACCGTAATTTGGTTGGGTTGATTTGCCTTTATTGTATTTCCATCAATCCTAGGGAATGAATTTGCTTGTTTATAGGCAGGAGAATTACTTGTAGCATTAGTAGAATTCTTCGATTTAGGTTTATTCTCTTGGATAATGGCAGGTTGAATCGAAAGTGACCCTTCCTGCAAATAGACCAAAGAATAGGTTCGATCATTTGGAATTTTACCGTTCGAGGTCCATTTATTGTATTCTTCCAATTGCGATTCCGAAACCCCATATTTTTTTGCCAATGCTGCAAGGGAAGTTGGACCTTTTACAGGTACCTCTACCAATCTCGAATTAGAAGTAAAAACCCCAATTTGGCTTTCGAAAGCAATTTTATGTGCTAAAAACTTTTTAAAATACCAGTGGGTATTTCTATCAACATCGATGATCCTCTTGCCATTATATCTGGTTCCAAAATAAGCCTTGGCACCTCCGAGACCCATCTGATAGGAAACTAAAGCGCACATCCAATTGTCAAAAGTGTTATTGTGCTTTTTCAAATAAAGCGCAGCTCCTCTGGTGGAGGAAACGATGTTTTTTCGCTCATCAATGTGATTGTCAACTCTTAAAAATACTTCTTCAGCTGTTCCTTGCTTAAATTGCCAAAACCCAACTGCATTGGAGGTGGAAACTGCATCAGCAATTAAGGAACTCTCTTGAATTACCAGGTATTTAAAATCCTCTGGAACACCATTGTCTCTTAGAATGCCCTCGATTATAGGCATATACAAATTCACTCTGTCCTGTTTTACCTTCAGGTAATTCGGATTCCTGTATTGAGCGTCAACGTCAAGTTGTATTTCTCTCCTTGCCTGAGGGTTGATTCTAACAATCAAATCGGCAAACTCTAATTCAGCAGGAACTTGTGGAATTTGTGCCAACAAAGGCAGGCTATTGAAAAACGTAAGGTAAATGAGAAGGGAAGAAAATTTATTTTTAATCATTCAAAAAGGCTTTATTCTTGTGCTCAGCCTGTTTTTAGCAAAAATGATTCCTTTTTTGATTATACTATAATTTTCTGGCTATCATTATTCCGTCACGTACTGGAAGTAGTACATTTTCTACCCTTGGATCATTATTTATTTTGGCATTAAAATCAATAATAGCCTTCGTGTCCTTATCAATTTTCTGGTCACTTTCTGATAAAACTTTACCTGACCAAAGTACATTATCTACCATCAAAACACTGCCAGTAGTCATTTTATCTATAAGCAAATCGAAATATTTCTCATTGTTGATTTTATCAGCATCAATAAATACCATATCAAAGGGGCCTTCTAATTCCGGAAGAATATCAAGTGCATTTCCTAAGCGATAATCGATTTGTTCCTGTAATCCACTCTCTTTAAAAAAACCTCTTACCATTGTTTCTAACTCATCATTGATATCAATGGTGATAAGTTTTCCGGATTTGCTCAAACCTCTCGCCATACATATCGCCGAATACCCAGTGTAGGTGCCAATTTCTAGAATCAACTTAGGGTTGATCATTTTAGTGAGAATCTCAAGCATTTTTCCTTGAAGTTGTCCAGAGAGCATCCTAGGTTTCAGAACTTTTAATTGAGTTTCTCTTGTGATTTTTTTAAGTAGAGGATCCTCATCTGAGGTGTGATTATCACAATACAGGGATAATTCAGAAGATATAAACTCCATGGTTATTGTGGCTTATATGTTAAAAAACTCATGTATTCAGGATTGAAAATATCATTGGCAATTTCCTGGAGTTCGTCGGCAGAAGTATTCCTGATTTGACCAAAGATGTTTTCTAAAGGGTCTACTTTTCCATGATCTATCAGGCTTTTGCCGTATACAAGCATCAAGCCAGCATAATTTTCTTCTGCCATGGCCATTTGACCAATCGCTTGTTCTTTTGCCATATGCAACTGTACAGTACCAAGTTTTTTCTGTTGAAGTTTAGCCATTTCTTTCATGACCAGATTTTTGGCTTTTTTCAGCGTTTTTTCTTCAGTTCCAAAGTAAACCCCAAAGAAGCCAGTATCAGAAAAGGTCGAATAGGTAGACTCGATATTATAAACATATCCATATTTTTCTCTCAGACTTAAATTCAACCTGCTGTTCATACTTGGTCCTCCAAGAATATTATTAAGTAGGAATAATTTGTACCTATTTGGATCATGTAAGGAATAGGCAGGTCTTCCCAAGGCGCAAAGGGACTGAGTAATATCTCTTTCTACAGTTTTTATTTTAGGCTGATAATTATGAAATCCATTCCTAATATAAAGACTTCTTTTTGCCTGGATACTGTTTAAAGGACCCTCTATTGCTTTTAGAACTTTTTTGAAATTTATATTTCCGACTACTGAAAAGACGAGTTGAAAAGTGTCAAGACGAGTTGAAATAAAATCTATAAAATCAAGATGTGAGAAATTTCCTACCGTTTCTTCGGTTCCAAGGATATTTCTGCCCAATGAATGATTTTCAAATACCAGTTCATCGAGTTCGTCCTGTATGGAATCTTCGGGAGAATCTCTGTACATAGCCATTTCTTCCAAAATGACCTGTCGCTCTTTTTCTATCTGTTTCTGGGGAAAGGTACTGTTGAATGTAATGTCGAAAAGTAAGTCAGCGGCTTTCGGGTAATGCTCTTTTAAAGTAGAAGCATAAAAGCAAACCTTCTCTTTCGTGGTATAAGCATTTAATTCTCCTCCTAAGGATTCAAGTCTATTCAGAATATGAAATGTTTTTCTTTTTTGTGTGCCCTTAAAAGCCATGTGCTCCCAAAAATGGGCTAAACCCTCTTGTTCCTTTGTTTCGTCCCGGCTTCCGATATTCAGAATGAAACCACAATGTACCAGTCTGGTATGTGTAACTTCCTGATGGACAATGCGGATGCCGTTGCTTAATTCTTTAATATTTAAATTCATGCTTGCTTACCCATTCGGTAAAATACAAAGAAAAGCATCAATTTGTTTCCTGCCTTGTTTTGCTCTCCTTTTGAAGCATATTTTAGTAACTTCGAATTAGAAAAAATCAAAATCGATTTATGAAATATCAACCCTTACCCCAGAGTTTATATATTAAAAATAGAGCAAAGTTTACAGCGAAACTTAAGGAGAATAGTGTAGCCATTTTCAATGCAAATGACATTATGCCTACCAACGCAGATGGTACTATGAAATTTCGCCAGAATAACGACTTATTTTATCTCTGCGGAATAGATCAAGAAGAAACCATTTTGTTATTGGCTCCTGATTGCCCCAATCCGGCTATGAAAGAAGTGTTGTTCCTTCGTGAAACAAGTGAGCTGATTGCAATTTGGGAAGGCCATAAGTATACAAAAGAGGAGGCGGAAGCTGCTTCTGGAATAAAGAATATTCAATGGCTTTCCAATTTTGATCAGGTCTTCAATTCTGTTATGGCTCTTTCTGAAAGGGTTTATCTGAACACTAATGAACATCTGAGAGCTGGGGTAGTGGTAGAAACCCGTGATTCCAGATTTATTAAATCTTGCAAAAATAGATTTCCACTTCACGAATACGAGCGCGCAGCCCCGATTATGCATGAGTTGCGAGGGGTAAAGGAGCAGGAGGAAATTAATCAGCTACAGATAGCCTGTGATATCACAAATAAGGGTTTCAGGAGGGTGCTGAAATTTGTAAAGCCTGGTGTGACTGAATATGAGATCGAGGCAGAATATTTACATGAGTTTGTGGGAAATAGGAGCAAGGGATTTGCTTATGAGCCAATCATTGCTTCAGGTAGTAGTGCCTGTGTTTTACACTATTTAGAAAATAACAAGGAATGTAAAGATGGGGAATTGATTTTGATGGATGTTGGAGCGGAATATGGGAATTACAATGCGGATATGACCCGCACTATTCCTGTCAGTGGGAGATTTACCGAGAGACAACGAGCTGTTTATGATGCTGTTTTACGGGTAAAAAATCAAGCTTCCAGCATGCTTATCCCAGGACAAAATATTCAGGATTACCATAAGGAGGTAGGATTGATCATGCAGAGTGAATTGATCGGATTAGGTTTGATCGATCAGACTGATATTAAGAACCAGGATCCTAAATGGCCAGCCTATAAAAAGTATTTCATGCATGGGACATCCCATCATATAGGTTTAGATGTGCATGATGTTGGGACCATGCATGGACCGATCAAACCAGGAATGGTATTTACTGTGGAGCCTGGGATTTATATTCCTGCTGAGGGAATGGGAATACGATTGGAAAATAATATTGTGGTTCAGGAAAATGGCTACTTGGATCTGATGGGAGATATTCCGATTGAAGCTGAGGAGATTGAGGAGTTGATGAATTCCTGATTAAGATTTGCATAAAAATAAAAATCCCCTCCAAAATCAATTGGAGGGGATTTTTTATGTTTGAATAAGGATAAATTATCCGATAGAGATTCTTTTGAAAGCAGAAACTGTCAATCCTTTGCTTACCGAGTCAAGGTATTGAGCGATAGTTTTACTGTTATCCTTTACGAAGGTTTGGCTCAACAGGGTATTCTCTTTGTAGAACTTGTTCAATTTTCCCATTGCAATTTTCTCAAGCATTGCTTCTGGTTTACCTTCTGCTTTTGCCTGCTCCATTCCAACTGCAATTTCTCTTTCTACAACAGAAGAGTCTACTCCGTCTTTGTCAACAGCAACTGGATTCATCGCTGCAATTTGCATTGCTACATCTTTACCAGCTTCTTCCACATTAGCACCAGAAGTGTTTACCAAACCTACCAAAACACCTAATTTACCATTAGAGTGAATGTAAGGAACAACAGTTTCAGCGCTTACTACTTCGTAATTTGAGATTTCAATTTTTTCACCGATTTTACCAGTCATCTCAACGATTTTCTCAGCAACAGTGATGTTTTCGAATGGCAATGCTTGAATTTCTTCAACTGTAGAAGCTTCAGCTGCAACAGCCATATCAAGAAGTGTATTAGCGAAAGCTACATATTCATCGTTTTTAGCAACAAAGTCAGTTTCACAAGTCAAAGAAAGCAAAGTTCCTTTTGATCCATCTGCAGAAACGTTTGTTACAACTACTCCTTCTTTAGTCTCACGATCAGCTCTAGAAGCGGATACCTTTTGACCTTTTTTTCTAAGAATGTCCACAGCTTTTTCAAAATCACCTTCAGCTTCAGTCAAAGCTTTTTTGCAATCCATCATACCGGCACCGGTCATTTGTCTTAGTTTGTTTACTTCTTGTGCAGTAATTGCCATCGTATTATCGGTTTAAATATTAAACGGGATATTATAATATTTGCCTTTGGAAAATAGTTATCTCAAAGGTTTTAAAATTTTATTAGCTAGAAGAAAATGTTTCTTATAGTCTTTTAAACAAAAAATTGAACATAGGGCGAAACCTCATGTTCAATTTTTTTATTTCAAATCAAGTGTGGATTATTCTTTAGTTTCGGCGTCCACAGCTTTCTTAGCTTCTTCCTCTTCAGAAAGTTTAGCCTCTTCTTTGTCTTTCTTTCTTTCAGATAGACCTTCTTCGATAGCTGCTCCAAACGCCTTAACTAGTAAGGATACGGATTTGAATGCATCGTCATTAGCAGGGATAGGGAAATCAACCTCATTTGGGTTTGAGTTCGTATCAACTAATGCGAAAACAGGGATACCAAGCTTTTTTGCTTCAGCAATTGCGATGTGTTCTCTTTTGATATCAACAATGAAAAGAGCTGCAGGAAGTCTACTCAAATCAGAGATACCACCTAAAACATCTTCCATCTTGTCTTTTTGACGAGAAACCATCAGACGTTCTTTCTTAGCTAAGTTCATATAAGCTTCTTCCTTCATCAATTTGTCCAATCCGGACATCTTTTTCAAGGACTTTCTGATTGTAGCGAAGTTGGTCAACATACCACCTAACCATCTCTCGGTTACATAAGGCATGTTTAGACGCTGAGCTTCCGCTGCAACTAGATCTTTAGCTTGTTTCTTAGTAGCTACGAACATCACTTTTTTGCCTGAGCGTACTACCTGCTTGATTGCGTTAGATGCTTCGTCGAGGCAAGCAAGCGTTTTATTCAAATCGATAATGTGGATACCATTTTTCTCCATGAAAATGTATGGAGCCATTCTTGGATCCCACTTTCTCGTCAAGTGTCCGAAGTGAACACCAGCATCTAGTAAGTCTTTATATTCTAATTTGGCCATAAATATGTTTTTATAAAGTGAAGAAGTTCCTGATTAACGTTTAGAGAACTGGAATTTTCTTCTTGCTTTTCTACGTCCTGGCTTCTTACGTTCAACCATTCTAGGGTCACGCGTAAGGAAACCTTCTTTTTTCAATGCTGCTCTATGCTCTCCGTCAAATTCACACAAAGCTCTAGAAATGGCCATACGAGCTGCTTCCGCTTGCCCTTTGATACCACCACCGTCTACATTTATTTTAATATCATAATTCCCCTCTACGCCAACAAGAGCCAAAGGCTGCTTCACAACGATCTGATGTAGGTCGAATGGGAAGTAAACTTCTAATGACTGATTGTTTACGGAGATTTCACCATTTCCCGGAGCCATGTAAATTCTGGCTACAGAGGTCTTTCTTCTACCGATTGTGTTGATCATTTCCATGATTTAGACGATTATAGGGTGATAGTTTTAGGCTGCTGTGCTTCGTGTGGATGCTCGGATCCATTATACACGTACAAGTTGCCATATAATTTTCTTCCCAATCTATTCTTAGGTAGCATGCCTCTAACGGCTTTCTCTACTAAAATAGATGCAGATTTGTCTTTCAACAATTTTGGGGTAGAAATACGCTGTCCGCCTGGGTATCCAGTGTGTCTCACATAAACTTTGGAGTTCCACTTATCACCAGTTAAACGAACTTTGTCTGCGTTGATCACGATGACATTGTCACCACAATCTACGTGAGGAGTAAAGCTTGGCTTTGTCTTACCTCTTAAGATTTTTGCGACCTCACTCGCCAATCTACCCAAAACTGCAGCTTGGGCATCCACTACGACCCATTGCTTTTCTACAGTCGCGGCATTGGCTGATATGGTCTTATAGCTCAAAGTATCCACTGTGTAACTGTTTAATTTTTAGCTTGTTAAATTTATTTCACCCTCAAAAAGGGACACAAAGATAGAAGTATTTTATTTTTCATGCAAAATATTTCCATTACTAAGTCCTAATTTTCATTGGCTTAGCCCAAAATCCCTCTCAGGAGATTGATTTTGGATGCTTTTTATCAATAAAATTTTTTAGGCGGTTTTTTCCAGCTGTTTTACCAGTACCTGAAAATCTTTTGGGTATGGAGCTTCGATTTTAAGCTTCTTCCTGTCCAGTCCCTCAAATTCTATTGAAAAGGCATGTAGAGAAACCCGCTGCATGATGGGCAACTCTTCCGTGTCCTTCTTAAGATTGAAGCGGCGCTTGAGTGAAGAAAGTAATAAAGGTTTGCCTCCATATAGCGTGTCTCCACAGATGGGGGACTTCAGGTAAGCTAAATGTACCCTGATCTGATGCAATCTGCCTGTTACAGGTCTGCATTCGACTAAAGTATGCGCATAGTATGTTTTCAACGTGTTGAAATAGGTCTGCGCTGACTTACCCTCTTTACTGACTTTGGCAACTCCTTTTCTAGTAGCGATCAGGTTTCGGTCTACCAGCTCATTGCTGAATTCCTTAATCCCTTCCACCACTGCATGATAGACTTTGTCTACTTTTCTACTTTCAAACTGCATGGCCAAATGCCTGTAGGCCACTGGATTCTTGGCAATCACTAGACATCCTGAAGTTTCCTTATCCAATCTGTGGCACAGTTGTGAATCGGGGGTGTGTGCCTTGGCTAAGTCTAAGATGTTCTGCGCTTCATGCCTATCGTCTAAGCTTGATAGGTAAGGCGGTTTGTTGATTACCAGGTAATCCTCGTTTTCAAACAGAATAAGATTTTCAAAATCTACTTTCTTCATGGATTCTCCTGCCTCTTCAAAGAGGGTGCAAAAGTAGGAAAAAATTATCCGGTAAAAAATTAAGGTCAGATTAATCTTTAACTAGTTACAGTCTTTTGTTTTTCTGATGAGACATCCGACTTGATCAGTGGCAGCGAAAAACTAAAAATTGACCCCTTGCCCACCGTCGAGCTGACAGATATCTTGCTTTTGTGCCCTTCCAGAATATGCTTCACGATCGCTAATCCCAATCCGGTACCGCCTTCTTTTTTGTTCCTGCTCTTCTCAACTCGGTAAAATCGTTCGAAAATCCGCTTCAGATCCTCCGGTGGAATTCCTTGTCCATCATCCTTGATGTCAACCTGAATGCTATTCTTACTGGTCCTTAAAGTTACTTTTACTTCCCCTTCGTTATTGTTGTACTTGACGGCATTAAAAATCAGATTTTGACAGACTCGGTAGATTTTCTGCCGATCTGCAGAAGTGATGTAGTTTTTGCCTTCCTCAAAATCAAAAATTATTTCTACATCCCTTTTGGATGCTTTGTGCTCCAGTTGGTCAATAACTTCGATAATCAGGTCTTTTAAATCAAACTGTGTGAAAGTGAATTTGATCACACCACTTTCCATTTGGTTTAATGTCAATAGATCCTGAACAAGCACATCCAAGGAGTCGAGACTTTTTGCGGCACGTTTCAAGAACTTCATCCGAACCTGCTTGTCATCAATTGCTCCATCTAACAAGGTGTGGATATACCCTTGTGTAGCAAAAATTGGAGTCTTTAACTCATGCGAGATGTCTGCAATAAACTCTCTTCTAAATTCAGCATTTTTTTGCAATGCTTCGATTTCTTTCTGCTTGGTCAAAGCATAGGAATTTATTACTTTATTAATCCTTCTTAATGGAGAAATAGAAGATTTAGATGATTTATCGCTGATTTCGGAAAAGTCTTTCTTCTGGATTTTTTCTAAAAGGGAATAAACATTTCCAATCTCTCTGAAAACCAAAAATTCCAACGTGATATTGGTTAGAAGGAAAGCTACTGAAAAGGAAATACCTCCTGCTACTAATAAAATAGTGGAATTGGTAGACTCTAATAATGATAAAAAAGCAGCTACCATTGCGCTGATAGCCAATGCTAAAATAAAAGCAATACTTCGGGAATTTGTAAGCATCTTAGCCTAAATCGAACTTGTACCCTACTCCTTTAACAGTAGTGATGTAGTCGTCTCCAATTTTTTCTCTGACTTTTCTGATATGTACATCCACTGTTCTGGCAAGTACAAAAACATCAGCTCCCCAAATATTTTGGAGAAGCTCATCTCTACTAAAAACCATATTAGGGTTTTTAGCGAGGAAATACAATAATTCAAATTCCTTCTTTGGTAGGGTGATTGTTTTTCCAGCTTTATCGATCGTATAGCTGCCCCTATCGATAATAAGATCTTTAATTTTTATCTGGATTTGTTCCTGCTCCTTTTTGGATTCCCTTCTAAACAATGCGGCAATTCTACTCATCAATGCTCGAGGTTTGATCGGTTTGGTTATGTAATCGTCCGCACCTACGTCAAAAGCAGCAACTTCAGAGTATTCCTCCATTCTGGCAGTTAGAAAAATTATAAATGCATTTTTGAGTTCAGGAATCTGTCTTATTTGTAGACAGGTCTCCACGCCGTCTTGGCCAGGCATCATGATATCTAATAGAATTACATCTGGAAAAAACTTGGAAGCTACTTTTACTGCTTTCAAACCATCTTCTGCGGTAGCCACTTCATAGCCTTCTTTTTGAAGGTTATATTTTAGAATCTCGACGATGTCCGGTTCATCGTCAACCACGAGAACTTTGATTTTTTTTTGCTTTTCACTCATACTGGCATTTCTTAAAAATTTGCTTAAAAATAAGGAATATTTGAAGACAGGTACCAAATAAAAAGTAGGATTTGATTCTGACTATCAGGAATCCCTAATAATTATTCTGTTTGAATTCACTGAGATTAACAAATGGTTATCTCATTCTTAATTAATTGTTGCGTAAGCCCTTTGCATTGATTATGTCAAAATTCAATGACCCTAAAAATAAGCTTGCCTTTATTTTTACTGGGATTTTATTCTGATCGCGAGTTACCCATACTTTTACAGGATAATCCCCTCGGAATAATTTGTTTTTTGGGATTTGTGGTGAGAATATATAGGTATCCTTTTCTCCAATCTCAGTTTCCAGAAGCTCAGTGCCTTCGTATATTAACTTTATGTTATATATCTCTTTATCAAAGAAACCCCGGATTAAAACGGTTTCGCCAACCTTCAATTTTTCAAGATCCAAAGTTCTCAAATAATAAAACCCACTTACGATATCCTGAACCTTACCCGGCAGATCATATTCTTTTACACTTTTTAGAGTTCGATTATCTTTTTCGAAAACTTCAACCAGTGCTTTATTATTTTTCTGATCAAAAGAAACTTTTTCATGCTTCCTATACCTGCCTTCTTCAATATGTTGGTAAAATACAGAAGGGTTGATGGTGCTTGTATCCAAATAGGTTCCCCAGTTATCATTCACTTTCCCAAAAATTGTGGCAGCCCCTTTTGTTTTTCCATACACATCAATTTTATAATGAGGTCTATTATTCTGGGTGTGAGTACGACGATTTATTTCAAGCTTTGCATCAGCCAGATTTAACCAACCATAACTTACTTCGAAGTTTAATTCCTCTCCAAAAGTGAATGCATCATTCGTAGAATTCTCTTGGGAAAATGCATTAGAATTCCATAGGAACAGCAAAATGTAAAAAAGTACAGAAAGTCTTCTCATAAATTTTATTGACAATACCTGACGAAAATTAAATTTTTTAAAAGGTATTACGAAAAAAAGAGTCGTTTGGTGAATAAAATTACGAATTTGGCCTTCGAAAACAATGGCTAATTCTCCTTTGGTAATAGCATGTTGATTAGTTAATTTCACCTACTAAAGATTCTTTTAAACGAAAACTCATGAGTAATAACGCAGAAAAACTTAAAGCCCTTCAACTTACGATAGATAAATTGGAGAAAACTTATGGAAAAGGGACCGTAATGAAGCTTAGCGACAATAAGGTGTTAGACGTTCCCGCTATTTCCACTGGTTCTCTTGGGCTCGATATGGCACTTGGTGTGGGAGGTATTCCGCGTGGCCGGGTGATTGAAATTTACGGTCCGGAATCCTCTGGTAAAACCACATTAACGATGCACTGTATTGCTGAAGCCCAAAAGGCTGGAGGTTTGGCTGCGTTTATAGATGCTGAACACGCATTCGACAAAACCTATGCCGAAAAATTAGGGATTGATACTGAAAACCTGTTGATTTCACAACCAGATAATGGTGAGCAAGCGCTTGAAATTGCGGAACATCTAATTCGTTCAGGAGCCATTGATATTTTGGTTATTGACTCTGTGGCAGCTTTAGTTCCAAAGGGTGAGCTAGAGGGTGATATGGGTGATTCAAAAATGGGATTGCAGGCCAGACTCATGTCTCAGGCACTTAGAAAGCTTACGGGCGCTATCAATAAGACGGGATGTGCTTGTATTTTCATCAACCAGTTAAGAGAGAAAATAGGTGTGATGTTTGGAAATCCAGAGACCACCACTGGCGGTAATGCGCTGAAATTTTATGCCTCTGTCCGATTGGATATCAGAAGAATTGGTCAGATTAAAGAGAGTGCAGATAATATTTTAGGAAATCGGACCCGAGTTAAAGTCGTAAAAAATAAAGTTGCTCCACCTTTCAAGGTCGTAGAGTTTGATATCATGTATGGTCAGGGAATTTCTAAGGTGGGTGAAATTATTGACCTGGGCGTAGAGTTTGAAATTATTAAGAAAGCTGGTTCTTGGTTTTCTTATAATGGGGAAAAACTGGGACAAGGAAGAGATTCTGTGAAGAATTTATTATTGGATAATCCTGAATTGATGGAAGAGCTAGAAGTCAAAATAAAAGCTGCCGCTGGTTTGGGAGACGCCCCTCAAAAGGAGCTAAAAGAATAATAACTTTTTCTTATTCGGACGATCGATCTATCGATATAAGTAATTAAAATACCCCCAATAAGTTAGATATTTAATGGGGGTATTTTTCTTTTTAGGCAGTTCTGATGGCTTCAACAGGATCCAGTCTTGCAGCTAAAGTGGCAGGGACTATTCCTGAAACTACACCAATAATAGAAGAGACCCCAAGTCCAAGAACAATATTTTTAAAAGATAGAATAAGTTCTAAGCTACCTAATTGAATAAAGCTCAATCCAAAAACTATCAATATTCCAGTAATTCCACCTATTAAGCTTAAAAAGATAGCTTCGAATAAAAATTGAAAAAGGATAAAGTAATTTTTTGCACCTAATGATTTTTGAATCCCGATGATATTGGTTCGTTCTCTAACCGACACAAACATGATGTTAGCAATACCAAAACCACCCACCAAGATAGAAAACCCTCCGATTACCCATCCAGCAATAGAAATCACATCGAAAATAGATCCAATAGCATTTTGAATAAACTCTGTTTTATTTAAAGCGAAATTATCTTCTTCCGTAGGTTTTAGGCCTCTTTTCGCCCGCAATAAGCCAGTAAGTTCGTTTTCCAATTCAACAAGACCGATGTCCTCTTCTTTGCCTTTTGCGGCGATAGTTGGCTCTACTCCATTCCTTCCCGTGTAGAACATTTTACTAAATGCTCCATAAGGGATGATACAGGCCTCATCCTTTGATGGGGCATCAAATAAGCCTTCGCCCTCCTCTTCAAATACTCCAATCACAGTGAACTTAAGTCCTTTTATTTTAATCTCTTTTCCCAAAATTGGAAGGTTTGGGTAAAGTGTATTTGCTATTTTTCTTCCCACAATAGCCAGATTTCGGGAAGCATTAACTTCTGACTCCAGAAAATACCTGCCCTCTTCTAATGGTAATTCATATACATCCTGATATGTGTATTCTATGCCAGTCAGCTGCATGCCTTGATATGCATTACTCCCTGCTTTTACTGTAGTTCCAGCTGAGGCTGAAATCGTAACTGCCTGGGCTGAATTAAGTCTTTCTTCTAGAAACCTATATTCAGCCAGAGTTCCTGGAGGTCTTCTGAAATATTTCCACCAAGGGTAATCCTGAGGTCCGCTTGCAAATGGAAAGCGGTCAACGCGCATCACATTTGTACCAAGAAAGGAAAAGGAAGATTTTATATTATTCTCCAAGGAATCTACCAAAGTAAATACTGCTATGATAGCAAAAATCCCTATAGTTACTCCTAAGAGAGAAAGGATAGTTCTGGTTATATTAGATTTTAAAGCAGAGAAAGCAAACCTAAAACTCTCCCAAGTTAATTGGAAAAAGAGCATACTTTATTATAGTTGGTTAAAACAATTTGTTAAGATAGCTGAAATTGGGCATTATTGTTATTATCTTTGCATTTTTTAGAGTTAATCTAAATCAAACAAATCAAGCTTAGACATCTAAAGTTTTCCTATGAAATTATCAGATTTCAAATTTGACGTTCCAAAAAAACTAGTTTCTCTTTATCCAACTGAAAACCGCGATGAATCCCGTCTTATGGTATTGCACCGAGATACTGGAAAAATCGAACACAGAGTTTTCAAAGATATTATTGAATACTTTGGTGAAGGGGATGTTTTTGTTACAAATGATACAAAAGTATTCCCTGCTAGACTCTACGGAAACAAAGAGAAAACGGGTGCGGAAATCGAAGTTTTCTTACTTAGAGAACTTAATCCTGAATTGAGACTTTGGGATGTTCTAGTAGATCCTGCACGTAAGATCAGGGTGGGTAATAAACTTTATTTTGGCAATTCTGACCTTGTTGCAGAAGTAATTGATAATACTACTTCAAGAGGAAGAACTATCCGATTCTTATTTGATGGGACCGAAGAAGAGTTCCATAAGACTATAGATTCCTTGGGTGAAACCCCATTATTAAAAGAGTTTATTGAAAGAAAAGTAGAAGCTGAAGACAGAGAAAGGTATCAAACTGTTTTTGCAAAGAATGTAGGTGCTGTTGCAGCGCCAACTGCCGGACTTCACTTTACTCCCCATTTGTTAAAGCGTTTAGAACTGCAAGGTGTTGAGGTGACTCCTATTACGCTTCACGTTGGTCTTGGCACATTCCGTCAAGTGGATGTGGAAGATTTGACAAAGCACAAGATGGACTCTGAGAATTATAGTATTCCGGAAGGAACCGTAGACTTGGTTAACAAGGCATTGGATAATAAAAAGCGTGTTGTTGCGGTGGGAACTACTTCCCTAAAAACAGTCGAATCTTCTGTTACAGCCAATGGAAGATTGAAGGCAAGCGCAGGTTGGACAGATAAATTTATTATTCCTCCTTACGAATTCAAGATTGCTAATGCTTTGATTACTAATTTCCATTTACCTGAGTCGACTTTATTAATGACGACAGCAGCTTTTGGAGGATATGATTTGGTAATGAAGGCTTATAAAGAAGCTATCAAGGAAAAATATCGCTTCTTCTCTTATGGAGATGCCATGTTAATCCTCTAATATTTAAAGCTCCCATAATCGGGAGCTTTTTTTATTCCTTTACAGTTTGATAATTTACAGGATAGATTTTCTAATCATGTAATGGATATTTTTATCGCAAAATTCTCAAAATGAATAAAGCAGTGGTTATTGTTGCCGGAGGTAAGGGAACGCGAATGGGTAGTCCTATTTCCAAACAGTATTTACCTATTGGAGGCAAACCAATTTTGATGCACACCCTATCAATTTTTCATGAAGTAGACCCTTCGATGAAATTGATCTTGGTTATTCCAGAATCGGATTTTAAATATTGGAAAGAGCTTTGTACCCAATTTAAATTTAAAATCCCACATGATTTGGTTCCAGGAGGGAATTCCCGATTTCAGTCTGTAAGAAATGGCCTGAACACCATAAACTGGGAAGAGGGATTGGTAGCAATCCATGACGGAGTAAGACCATTTGTGAGCAGAGAGGTGATCTTAAACTCATTTTCAGAAGCTGAGAAATCAGGAAGTGCTATCGCTGTTGTAGCTTTAAAGGACTCTATTCGCAAACTTTCAGATGATGGAAACTCAAGATATGAGGAACGACAATATTTTAGATTGGTTCAAACACCCCAAACTTTTCAACTTGCAAGAATTAGAAAAGCTTTTCAAGTAACAGAATTACAGCAATTTACTGATGATGCTACAGTTTATGAGCACCAAGGTTGGCAGGTTTCTTTAATTGCAGGGAACCCCGAAAACATTAAGATCACTACACCAGAGGATATGGATTATGGTGAATTTCTTCTATCCAAAAAGAAAAAGAATTAGGGCTTACATTTTCACCGACCTTTTTGGGGCGCTTACCGACTTTTTGGTTCAGTTGACCTATTAGTCATTTCAGAGAGAGTATGTATAATCTACATTTGATCATACATTTTAAACAAATACTCTCATGAAAAGATATTCTTCACCTAGAAATGATGGCGGCATAGTCTTTGGATTTGTAATATTACTGATAGGGGTTCTTTTGCTTCTAAGAAAAGTAGGCATCTTTATTCCTTCCTTTGTATTTACCTGGCCAATGATTCTAATTGCGATTGGTTTATTTACACTAATCAAGCACGAGTTTAAAAGTTTGTTTGGGGCCTTTCTATTGGCCTTAGGATCTTATTTCCTTTTGACGAATGAGTTCGGTTTGGATTTTGGATTGGATAGATATATTCTACCTGTAGCATTGATTGTATTGGGTGTTTATTTGATCACAAAAAAGAAAAAGGAGCAGGATCTGATTCGGGACATTCAAGCGAATTGGCAGGTAAACAAAAAGAAAAATCCAGACGGAACCTATGCCGAGGAAGTGAAAAGTGATTCTTCTTCATCTGATAGTTCTTTTGCCTCAGGGTCAAAATCAAATTTAGGAAATATGTCAGGATCCTCTTTTTCCGATACGCTGAATATTGATGCGATTTTAAGTGGAGTAAATAAAAGAATCATGAGTAAAAATCTAAAAGGAGGTAAATTAACTGCAGCCTTTGGAGGAATCGATCTGGATTTGACGCAAGCAGATATACAAGGATCTGTTACGATTCAAGTGGATGTGATTTTTGGAGGGATGAAGCTTATTGTTCCACCTCATTGGGATATCAGAACAGAAGTAAGCAATATCGCAGCAGGTATTGAAGATAAACGAACCTACAGAGAAACGGCAATTGATCCGGATAAAGTTTTGATTTTGAAGGGAACGGTCCTATTTGGAGGCTTGGAAATCAGATCATTTTAACGAGATTCAAATCAGATAAAACCAGAAACCATTGATTTTTAAAGCATTTAATAAACCTCAATTAATAAAGTATATCATCTCAGGAACTGCGATTTCGTGGTTTCTGGGATGCTTTTTTATTCTTAAAGGTTATGGGGTGGAGGTTGAGATCGCCTGGCCTGATGCTTTGGCTTTTACCGGATTATTCCTGAGCGGAATTTTTGTGTTGGAATTAATATTTGGCTTTTATATACCAAAAGGTACCAACAGTTGGCTACTAATAATTATTCCCCTCTTTCTAAGTTTTGTAGGGGCAGCCATGCATGGTTTTATTCTCAAGTGGTTATTTGTAGAAGAAACCAACTATTTAGATCTGTTGAAAAATAGTTTTTTCCTTCGATGGGCATTTCTAGCGATTCCTGAAATTTTGATTTCTGTGATGGCTTTGGTTGTATCAAAATTGGAGCTTCAAGAAGAGACACAAAAAAGGGAAGCAAGTATAAATGAGCTATCAAGGGAAGTTGAACTAAATTCTATCAGACAGCAATTACAACCGCATTTTTTGTTTAATAGCTTAAATTCAATCAGTGCTTTGGTAGTTTCTCAGCCCCAGAAAGCAAGGGAAATGGTTTTGCAACTCTCAGACTTCCTAAGAGGGACTATTCGAAAGGATCATAAAGTTTGGGTTAGCTTAAAGGAGGAATTGAACTATTTAAAAATGTACCTGGATATTGAGCGGGTTCGCTTTGGCCATAGGCTTCACGTGCAGATCAACTCGGATGAATCCTCCATGGATATGATGCTCCCACAGCTGATTATTCAGCCTTTGTTAGAAAACGCTATTAAGCATGGTCTTTATGGGCTTATCGGTGAAGTAGATATTATAGTTTCTACTTTTAAGGAACAAAATTATTTGGTTATCCAAATTGAGAACCCATTTGATGAAGAAAGTTCTCCTTCTTCAGGCGTCGGCTTTGGTTTAAGTTCTGTAAATAGAAGACTTGAATTGCTTTTTGGGAGATCTGATTTATTGATTACATGTTCAAAAGAAGGAAGATTTATGGTAACTCTTAAAATTCCACAATTGAAATGATCCAAACACTAATCATAGATGATGAGCCATTAGCGGCTTCTATTGTAGCAGAGTATTTAAAAGAATTTCCCCAATTTGAACTATTGGAAATTTGCCAGGATGGCCTCCAAGGAATAAAGGCGATTCAGAAGTATAAGCCTGATTTAATATTTCTAGATGTTCAAATGCCTAAAATCACAGGGTTTGAAATGCTGGAATTATTGGATGAAGCTCCTTCAGTAATATTCACAACAGCATTTGACGAGTATGCATTAAAGGCATTTGATTCCAAGGCAATTGATTATTTATTAAAACCCTTTTCAAAAGATAGATTTAATCAGGCGATCGAGCGGTTTTTAAATCAATCATCGGTGGAAGATCAAAGCAACATTAATCACCTTGCTGAAAAAAGCAATCGTTTAGTTGTACGGGTGAAAAATGAAATAAAGATCATTTCCATTAAGGATGTGACTTACTTTGAAGCAGAAGATGATTACATAGCCATTCATACCAAGAATGGTAAATTCCTCAAGAAAATGACAATGAAATCTCTCGAGGAGGCTTTAGACCCTTCTAAATTCGCACGAGTCCATAGATCATACTTGGTCAATTTAAATGAAGTGACGCAAATAGAACCTTATGAAAGGGAAAATTTCCTTGTCAAACTTAGAAATGGGGAGCAAGTACCCGTAAGCAAATCAGGATATTCCCGACTCAGGCAAGTGCTTGGATTATGAAAAGTATAAAGCCCCGAATCTTGGGGCTCTATTTTTAGTATTCGTCCTCGTTGAAGAAGAAGTCATCTTTGGTCGGATAATCCGGCCAAATTTCCTCAATTGTTTCATAAGGTTCGCCATCATCTTCTAATTCCTGGAGATTCTCAACCACTTCTAGTGGTGCGCCAGATCTGATGCCGTAATCAATTAATTCATCCTTAGTTGCAGGCCAAGGAGCATCTTCTAAATAAGAGGCAAGTTCAAGTGTCCAGTACATAGTGTTTATTTTATTAATAGGTGTTCCGGATATTAATAGGGTTGCAAAATTATCTTTTTTTTCAGATATGTAATCAAGTACTCATTAATTAAAAGAAAGTTGTCTCAAAATATAATTTTTTACATCAACTTTTCTTTTTAAGCCAGAAAGTTTTTTTCTCATCATTATCTCGAAATCCTGCGTCTGAACGCGAAAATTTTCAGAATTGTTTTGAACAGTTTCCAGTTCAGTTTGGTCCCTGCGCAGTAAATCTTTAATTAAAGCTATTTTTATTTGTTTTTGCTCCTCTGCAGGCTTTTCATCAAAGTCAGCATATTTTCCATGAACCAATTTTTCCAAGAAAGCTTTTTCAAAAACGATGTCCATGAAGAATTGATAGGATCTAGCAGTAAGATTTACCTCTTTTGGCTTCCTCATGGGAAGTTTTTTCCATTCTTCTTGAATTTTCTTCGCCCGATTAATCAATTCATAAGTAGTTGGCTGACCGGATAGTTTCTTGATTTCTTCTGTCAATTGCTCTACTTTCCGAATGATTTCTCTGGGGTGCATGCTTGGCCCAGGATTCAATGTTCTCTTATACCTGGAGAAGATTCGGTTATTCAGCCTAGAGAACTCATCCCAGAGCGGTTGACGTTTTTCCGCAGGAACTTTACCAGATGACTTCCATTCCTTTTGAATCTTTTTGCTGATCTCAAATGCGACTTTTGCATCTGGAAAGTCATGTGCCTCACGAGCTTGTACAACCAAAGCTTCGTAAACTTTGATATTCTCTTCAGCCTGTAAAGCTAAGCCTTCGTAATAATGTCTTCTGTTTTCGAAAAAATGTTGAACGGCATCATTGAATTTTTTTTCAATTTCTTCCTCAAATTCCTTTTCAACAGGACCCGTCTTTATCCAACGTAATTTCAAGTCCTTAAAAGCCTCCGTGGTTTCTCTCCAATCTGTGTCATCCTTTAGTTCCTCAGCTTCGAGGATCAAGGCTTTTTTGACTTCTAAGTTTTTAGAACGGTTAGCTTGAATTATTTCATTCAAGAATTCTTCTTCCTTGTTAAGGTCTTCAATCAAAGGAACGAAATCACCTAATGCATCCGCTTGCATCAGTGAATCTCTCAAATGAATCAACTTCATTAGAAAAGATCCCTTATTCTGATTCTCCTGAATATCTGATTTTAATTTTTCGACCTTTTCTTTTAATTGCTCGAATCGAGCTTCAAAATAATTTAAAGTTGACGCCTCATCTTCCTTTACCTCACCAATGATCCTGTCGTCTTGACCTAAAAATCCCTTTAAATAAACTTTATTATCCTTTATATATCCGTACGGATGCTCCATTGCTCTACATTAGGTTAGGTGGTCGTTTTCAATTTTTGGCAAATTAATTAATTCAAAAGCACTTATCCTAAGAAAGGGGTTTTTTTGCCATCTTTACCAATTAAGTGAAATTGTAACGTAAAAATTACCATATGAGTGCAGAAAAAATAATCTTTTCGATGGCGGGAGTGTCAAAAATCTATCCACCACAGAAAAAAGTACTAAAAGATATTTACCTATCATTTTTTTATGGAGCTAAAATCGGGGTCTTAGGTCTCAACGGTTCTGGTAAATCTTCCTTGCTGAAAATTATCGCTGGAGTTGACAAAGAGTTTCTTGGAGAAGTAGTTTGGTCTCCAGGGTATTCTGTTGGAATGCTTGAGCAGGAGCCGCAGCTGGATCCATCCAAAACGGTGAAAGAAGTGGTAGAAGAAGCTGTTTCAGAAACGGTGGCCTTGCTAAAGGAATTCGAAGCTATCAACGAGAAATTTATGGATCCGGCTTTAATGGAAGACCCTGATGCAATGAATGACTTGATCGAGAAGCAAGGAGAGGTACAGGAGAAGCTTGATGCTGCGAATGCATGGGAGCTTGATGTCATGCTTGACAAAGCCATGGATGCGCTTAGACTTCCCCCTAGTGATGCCAGTGTGGCGAATTTATCTGGTGGCGAAAAGAGAAGAGTAGCACTCTGTCGTCTCCTTTTACAGGAACCTGATGTATTGCTCCTCGATGAACCTACTAACCACTTGGATGCTGAATCAGTCCATTGGCTGGAGCAGCATTTACAGAATTATAAAGGAACAGTAATCGCAGTAACACACGATAGATACTTCTTAGATAATGTGGCAGGATGGATTTTGGAATTGGATCGGGGGGAAGGGATTCCTTGGAAAGGGAATTATTCTTCTTGGCTGGATCAGAAACAAAACCGATTGAAGCAGGAAGAGAAAACTGAATCCAAGCGTCAGAAAACTTTGGAACGTGAGTTGGAGTGGATCAGAATGACTCCGAAAGCACGTCAAGCCAAAGGAAAAGCTCGTTTGAGCGCTTATGATAAATTAGTCGGAGAGGAGTCCAAGGAAAGAGAAGCAAAATTGGAATTGTTTATTCCACCCGGACCTAGATTGGGAGCCAAGGTCATTGAAGTAAATGGCGTTTCTAAGGCTTATGGAGATAAATTATTATTTGAAAATTTGAGTTTTGCACTGCCTCAGGGAGGAATAGTCGGAGTAATTGGACCCAATGGTGCCGGTAAGTCTACGCTTTTCAAATTGATCACAGGTCAAGAGAATCCAGATTCCGGTCATTTCGAAGTGGGGGAGACTGTTCAACTTGCCTATGTAGATCAAGGACATGATATTCTAGACCCAAATAAGTCAGTTTACGAAACAATTTCTGAAGGAAATGAATTGATGAAGCTTGGCAACAAAGAAGTGAATTCGCGAGCTTATGTTTCCAAATTCAACTTCGGTGGAGGAGATCAGGAAAAGAAAGTGGGCGTACTTTCAGGTGGAGAAAGAAACAGGGTTCACCTGGCATTGACGCTCAAAGAAGGCGGTAACTTATTGCTACTCGATGAGCCAACCAATGATTTGGATGTAAATACACTACGTGCATTGGAAGAAGCATTGGAAAACTTCGGAGGTTGTGCGGTTGTTATTTCCCACGACAGATGGTTTCTAGATAGAATCTGCACGCATATTCTTGCTTTTGAAGGAGATTCTCAGGTAGTGTGGTTTGAAGGAAACTTCTCCGATTACGAAGAGAACAAAAAGAAAAGACTGGGAGATGTGACCCCGAAGCGAATTCGGTATAAGAATTTGAAGTGAAATCTGAAGGCTGAAAGCTAAAGTAAAAAAGATGAAAACCTCTGAAGGTGTAAAGACTTCAGAGGTTTTTTGCTTTTTAATAAGAAAGAAAAATGATAATTGATAGGATTAGTCGAAAGGGTTGGATAACAAGTAAATTCCTTCTTGATTCTAGCTATTTTTTCCTTATTCAATCCATAGTCACATTTTTATTTTGGATTCACTACAATAAGAAATCTTTTTTGGCCATTTTTACCCACTAGATTATTAGGCTGTCATGAGAAAATGTCTTCCATTTGTATTCTTTGTTTTTATGGGCTGTAGCCTCTTTGAGGATACCAAGCTTGTGGATATTCAAAAACTTGAAGGTCCTTGCATAATCACCCTGAAGGATGGTTCTACTATAGAAACTACCGGTGGTATTGAAGTTACAAAAAGGTATGAAGGCATCACCTACCGTGATGAAGATGGAAAAATCTGGTCCTTATTTAAGGAAGAATATGAATCGTATTCCTGTGGTAATTAGATAAAAAAAGCAGCCCGAAGGCTGCTTTAATTTTTAGTGAGCTAAGGCTGTTGCAGGTTTAGAACCTTTTTGCCAGAAGTAGAAAATCGTAAACAATACAATTAATATAGCAGGGAATAGCATGATGTTTTGAAGTGTTGCCTGACCTGCTGCTAATTCTAATGCTTCGCCGCTAAGTCCTTCTGCTGCTTTTTCAGCTAGGGATCCATCAATCCATGATCCAATTACGGGTTGCCATATAGCAGTAGAAAACATACCTATACCTCCAATAATTGACATTCCTAAAGCACCGCTTAAAGGAACTCTTTGAGCTACTGCGCCTACCATTACGGGCCAGAAATAACCTACTCCCAAAGCAAATATAACTGCTGCAGCATAAGCCAAGGGTCCAGTGACTGTACTGAATAAATAAATCCCCAAAGTAGCTAGTACGGCACCTGCAAGTAATACTCCTGTTTGTCCTAATTTACTTACTACCGGACCTGCAAAGAATCGCGCAACAGCCATTACACCTGTGGTCAAGGCTAGAATCAACATTGGACTAGCGCCACTCGCTCCCATGATTAAGCCTACCCATTGCTGTGGTCCAAACTCTGAAATTGCAGTTAGGGACATGGCTATGAACAAGAAGATAAATACGGGAGAAAACATTGCTTTCAGATTCTGAGTAATAGACATTGCATCATCTTCATGTGGTTTTGGAAATGTCTTACCAAAGAAAAGTACCGCATAGATAATAGTAGGCACCATCAGCACCCACATTTGCATCTGCCAGCTGAAGCCAAAATCTGTCATAAACTTTGAAATGAGACTTCCTAGTACGATCCCACCAGGGAACCACATATGAAATCTATTAAGCATTTTATTCATTTTGACACCGGTATACATATCTGCAATCATCGGATTACAAGCAGCTTCTGTACATCCATTTCCAAATCCAATAAATAATGTGGATAACAATAATGTGGTGTATCCACCTGCAAAAATTGTAAGAATAATCCCCAATGTATGCATTACGAATGCTATCCTCATGATATTTGCAGGTCCTACAACATGGTAGAATAATCCTCCAAGAATCATTGAAATAGGGAATCCAAGGAACCACATAGAGTTAATAAACCCCAACTGTTCTGCATTTAGGCCAAATTGGTCTCCTAACTGGGGTAAAATTCCTGCCCTAATCGCAAATGTAAAGGCAGTTGTGATTAGTGCGAAACAGCTTGCGTTGAAGAGTGCACTTTTGTTGATGGCTTGAGTCATAAGCTAGGTTTTTTGGTTATAGGGTCATTAATTAAAACATTTTACACGGTTGAAAATAGGAAAAATATCGGATTTGGCCTTTTCCGATTAAATAATATTTCAAGGATTAAAAAATGAAATCTTATTCTATTACCAAAAGTGAGCCGGTTACTTTTTCTTCAAAACCGTACTCATCGTTTCTTAACAAAATTACAACTACATAAGTCCCACTTGGTATGGTGCCGCCCTCCACATTTCCATCCCATAATAGGATGGGGGATTCGATAGCTATTTCGGTTGCAATATCATGGTGTATCAAAGATCCTTGGCGATTTAATATAAATAATTCGGCCTCTGAAACGCCTTCACTCAGAATGACGCGGAAGTCCTTTGCAGGATCACCTAGTACCATTGCATTGGGATAGATAACATTAAAATTACATGCATCATAGGTGCTGAATTCAGCAGAAAATTCACAGCCATCTTCTGTTGTAACTATTAATTGATAATCTCCGACATCTTCAGGCTTATAGGTAGGATTTGAAGAAACTAATTGATCCTCAAAGTACCATTTATATTCTGCAAACTCCCCAGGGTTTATTGGAGCGATAGTATTGTTTTTGATAGAGCAAAAAGCATAAGAATCCTCTATCGCTGGAGGTGTGGTAAACATACTTTCCTCCACCTCTATTAAATTTCTACCTATCTCACATCCAAGTTTATTAAACACGACTGCCTCATAGGTACCCTCTTGTTCCGCTTGAATTTCAAATAAATCGTCGAATTGCGTCAGATTAAGCCTGTTGTTATCAGAATCATAGAAGATCCATTCTGTGTGGTTGACTTCCTCTTCATTTGTCAGTAATGTAACAGTGGCTTCGTAGGGTACAGGACATATTTTGGTTGCTTCTAATTCCACCTCAACATTCAAAACAGGTCGGGTGATATCGAAGAAGATTTTTTCTACAGGGCAATACCCACTACCTAAAGGTTGCACTAAAAGAGAATGGGTTCCATATTCAGAATGATAAAACATAGGGCCCCTTCCTACAATTTCACCTGCTGGATTTTGCCAGCGAATACTTGCTTGATCAGAGGGAATCCCTTGAATTTTAGCTTCGTAAATTTTATTGCCAAAGCAATCCTCTTCTATTAATTCGACTTCAAATGAAAGGGACTCTGATAGCGATGTTGTAAATTTTTGCACTTTGGGGCAAGCATCAAGGTTTGGATCATTGGAAACTCCTAATAATTCATATTCTCCAGCTTCTGTCAGGGAAAAGCCATTTTCGGAGTTTGATTGCTCCTCATGTCCATCTGGAAATGTCAGCGTAAAAATCAAATCCTGGTCAGTTTCTGGTATTAAGTCGAAAGTTTCACAAATATTGATGGTCTCAGGAATTGAGAATTTTACTTGTTCGGCTTTCCCTATTACAACAGATTTAAATGGATATGTACAACCTCCTATTATTAATTCAACAAGATATGCCCCATCTGATAAACTGATTTCTTTGCTAGATTCGTTTTGAAATAATCCTGATTTAACTATTCCAGAGCGTTTAGAAAGAACTCTATACTCACCAGTCACTGAAGTTGGGAAGTTTATTGAAAGGTTGCCTGGCTCTATCCCTCTAGGGTTACAGGTTTCCGGAGTTTCCTCATATTTAACTTCAAGGATCGTGGACGGATTTTCCGGTAAGCCGGCCATTTCTATTAATTTGGTGACTTGACAACCGTTTTGATAAGCACTTACGGTGTAGATCTTAGGAATTATATTTGAAAAAGGAAGCGTTTGTCCTACTGAAATATTTGTTTCAGTGATACCTAATTCAGGGATAAACAAGGAGTCAAGGTCTGATTGAGCAGTAATTTGAAATCCGCCGGATGGATCAGAACAATCCTGAGGTTGACTGGTAATTACCAAGTTGAATTTTGGAGGTTCTTTAACAAAGAAAAACTGCTTTCTCTCTGAACTACAATCAGGAAATTCAGGGTCAATAGCGCGAAATGATACTTCAAAATATCCGAGCCCATTAATATATTCTGGTGTTATTACTTTTTCATAACCTGAACCAAGACTTGTTTTTTCGGTTTCATTATCTTTTCTAATAAACCATTCCCCAGAAAGAGGAGTGTCTAAAGAGTAAACGATGTTCTCACCTTCGCAAATTTCTTCAGAGCTCTGAATAATTTTGAAATCTAAAGAAGGCCCAACAAAGGTGGAAGCTGTAATCAAACAATCTTGTCCACCTTCAGAATTCAATAAAAAGATTTCAACTTTGTAATAGCCTTCAAAATAGGCTTGAATTGTATTTCCAGTAGCTAGCTCATTTCCCAGAACATCTTTCCATATGATTGAGTATTCTTCAACATTTGCCGTAGAAGCATTGATCGCTGTTAGTTCAACAGGGTTTCCGCTACAAAGTAAGTAATCTGGTAAAAGGACTAATTCTGGACCTTTCTTAACATTTACCTCCATGGTCTCTTCATAGAAGTCACTGTCATTATTCCTTCTTACATTCACCTTTACTTTATAAATCCCAATCTCATTGAATGAAACTTTAATTGTTTCATATTGAGTACCACCTCCTGATTGGTTGAAGATTTCATCCCCATTTTGATTGGTGACTACCCAAGAGTACACGTCAGTTGCAGGGTCTCCTCCAGCGCTGTAAGTCCCAATCACTCCTCCAAAAATGATACATAAGTATTCCGAACCTGTAAGTTCTAACGCCGCAAACTCATTTTTTTCAAAATTGGGTTGATCGGATTCATTAAAACTGAAGGCGTAATTAGAAGTAGAACCAGTGACTAAACTGATCCATATCAACATTATTCCAATCTTCCAGAGTGGAAAATGGTTTTGTGCTTGCAAAATCTCTTCTTTTTTGGATGCGTGCAAATTTACCTATTTGTACCGGATAAACTTTAATGTTTATAAAGTTCATTTTTAGTAGTTCAAAGTTTATTCCAGATTTATTTAAACACACCAATTAATTTCTGAAATATTTACTCCAAACTCGTTCAGGACAAAAATTAGAAATCTATCTTACAAAAACCCAGTCGGTTTTTGAACTTAGATTTTCTGAATATTCATACCCTTCCTGGTTAAAGCTCTTAAGATCCTGAGGCTCGGTAATTCTATTTTTAATGGCAAAGTTAGTCATCATGCCTCTAGCTTGTTTGGCAAAAAATCCAACCACTTTGTAAGTCTCGTCTTTGTATTCTTTAAAATGAATAGTAACTACTGGGGATTTTAATGATTTTTGATCAACAGCTTTAAAGTATTCTTGGCTTGCTAGATTAATAATTGTTTCTCCTTGAGCCACTTTATTGATTGCTTTTGCTATTTTTTTATCCCAAAACGCATATAAATTTTTTCCTTTTTTGTTTTCTAGCTTCGTTCCCATTTCCAACCGATAAGGCTGAATTAAGTCTAAAGGCTTTAGAAGACCATAAAGACCGGAAAGGATTCTTAGATGGTTTTGAGCAAAATCATAATCAGACTCATCGTATTGGTCAACATCAATTTTAGTATAGACATCCCCTTTGAAGGCTAAAAGTGCTTGTTTCGAATTTTCAAAATTAAACTCTTTTTGAAAGGTTTTGTATCTCTCTTCATTAAGTGTGGCCAAGGAATCACTTATATCCATTAGTCCAGAAATCTCACTTGCTGATTTCTTTTTCATTATTCTGACAAGGGATTGCGTGTCAGATTGAAAATCCGGCAAAGAATGGGATTTAATAGGTGGAACGCTGTAATCTAATGTTTTGGCAGGTGAAATAAGGATAAGCATTACTGAATTACTGTTATAGCTTTAGTGATTTTTTGGGTAATATTTTGGTCTTCACTAGTTAACTTCACAACGACCGCATATGTTCCATTTGGTACGAAATTTCCATTTAATGTTCCATCCCAAGGACAAAATGCCTGTGCCGGTTCTATATTTTCATGTTCACAATAGAAAATCAGTTCTCCCCATCGATTATAAATATAGACCTCTACAAAGTCAATATAATCGTTAGCATAAAGAATAAAATTTCTGTTTGGATCATTCAATACAACACCATTTGGAAATGAGATTTTCAGTGCACAATCCTCAATTACCTCAATCGTTGTACTATACTCACATCCAAGGTTGTCAGATACTACCAGAGTATATATACCAGGAAGAGAAGGAGTGAAAACAGCTTCTTGTGAAACTTCCTCTCCATTTAAGATCCAGGAATAATTATCATAAACTCCAGGGTCAAGACTTTGGTCTACACCCTCAACAGCACAAATAGTAATTGAAGTAGGAAGCACAGGAGGAATAATAACAGATTTCGCAACAACTCCGCTGGCCCTTCCAAGGTCACATCCTGCCGCACTTCTTAATAGTGCCTCATAAGTACCTTCTTGAGAAACTTCGATAATTGGCAGGTTGTCAAAAGCAGGTATTCTTGTTCTTGTCGTTCCCTGCACAGAATACCATTCGATTTCGGCAACAGTAGTTAGATCTGCAACAATAGTGATTGTAGTACTAGTTTGGTCGATACAGAATGGAACCACATCTAACTCTACGTCAAGATTTTGAGAAATTACTTCAGCCTGGAATGGCTTTCTATCAACTGGGCATAAACCACCAGCTCTAGGTTGGACTTCCAATGAATAATTTCCTGAACGGACAGGCACAAAACTTTGAGATCTTCCTACAATGATTCCACTTTCATCTTTCCAAAGGAAAATGACATCAGCCGGGTCTGCATTATTTAGAATTGCCTCATATCTCGTTCCCACTTGACAGTCAACTATCGGCTCTGAAACCTCAAAATCAATGGGCTCTGTAATTGTCACCGTGATTGGTAATTCTTTAGGACAGTTGATTCCGCTAGGGTCTACCCCTCGTACAGTATAATCTCCGCTTTGAGTAATCGTGAAACTGCCATCTGCCTCAGGGAAAATGGTCGTTCCCAAGCTGTTTGTAACAGAATATTCAAGTGTTTCTGGAGATTCCGGTGTAAAGGTATAACTGCCACAAGCAGTGAAATTTGAAGGTACAGAGAAAGTGACTTCGAATTTTTGATTTATGGTATAAATGTTAGGGTCAGGTATCGCACAATTTGTAGGATCTTGAATTTCTACAACATAGTCACCATATGGCACATTGACTATCACCTGAGAAGTATTAGTGAAAACCCCTGAAAAGACCTGTCCATCTCCCTCTCTGGTTATAGTATAGCTTCCAGATTGTGGCGAGGAGGTGAAATCAATCGTTAAAACACCATTTTCAATTCCGTCTTCACTACAGATTTCATCTGTTGGGGTAACAGTATATTCAAATCCTACTGGAGGGTTTGAATTTTCAATTGTTACTGTGGCTGAAAAAAGACAGCCTGTTGAATTTTCTGCCTCAATGGTATAAGCTCCAGGAAAAAGACCGGTTACAGGAATAATGTCACCTGCAGATACATTGGAAAATACCTGACTTAATTCAGGAATTCTGACTTCATCAGCATCAGCCTGCATGGTGATTTCAAATGATCCGTCTGCCGTATTACAATCTGTTGCAGGAGTGGTTTGCGCAGCTATGAAAATTGGCAATTCATTAACCAATAAATCTAATTTTTTCTCTACTGTGCAACCCTCTAAAATTGGATCTTGAGTGACGAAAATTATCTCATACTCACCTGGGCCAGGTAAGCTGGTAATAAATAACTCCAATTCGAAGAAGGTACCCAAAGAGGTTCTAGCTGGGTCTCCATTTAGGGTATAGAACCATTCACCAGAAATAGGTGTATCTGGAGCAAAAGTGACGGTAGTCTCTTCATAGCATACTTCTTCTGAAGTTTGTGTCAAATCAAACTCAAAAGCAGGACCAACAAAAACCTCTGCAGTAGATGGACAGGTTTCATAAAGCAAGGCTTCATCATCTGAAAGGCCATCAGGCAGTCTATAGCTTACGGTTACAGTATAGATACTTTCTTCTTCTACCGTTATTTCATTTGAATTTTCATCTCCAATTACTTGACCGGCTGCGTTTGTCCACTGGAAATCATAGATTCCTTCTGCTGGATCATAGCCATCAATAGCGGTTAAAGTAACCGGCGCATCGGAACATAATGTCACATCGTCTTCCAGGGTTAAAACGGGTGGTGCATCAACCTGAACTTCCAGGCTGGCTTCATAATAAGTTGGATCACCACATCTGTCTACTCTCAAGTCAACAGTGTATAAACCTGGTTCTGAAAAATTATGCTCATAACTCTGGAATTCATCTCCTGGTCCTCCAAAATTATCCAATACTACAAGTCCATTTTCATCGGTTATGGTATAGAAATAACTGTCAATATCAGGTTCTCCGGCACCTTCAAACAATGCTCCGCCACCCTCATCGGGATCCAAACAAATCCTTGGTGGTCCTGATAAAGACGGTTCAGGAATAGAGCTTCCTGAATTTTGCACGAAGGAAGGAAGACCTAAATTGGTTGTCCCGGGCATTCGTTCAACAGCATCTGTAGTAAAAGTACTGGAAGAGTTACAGCCTGAGCCTACACTTACCTGACCAATTCTATCTGATCCCACTACTGCCACATAAACCTGTCCATTAGGACCAATTTGGATTGCACCTAGATCCAATCCTGAGGTCCCGCTGATAGCATTTTTTGTACTATTGATACAGGCTTCTATCTCTGCTCTTGTATTTGCATTTTCAAAACAGCTTGGACAGATGGCGGCATCCGGGTCATCATTTTCAACTGGTTTAATAATAAATTCTTCAATCCCTGGCCCCCCATTTCTATAGGAAACCAATACTCGATCTCCATCCTCCGAAAATTCTAAACCGTAGACATCCCCATCACAACCAAGATCTATTCTTGCATATTCAGTCAATTCTCCTGTACTCTGATCGAAATCAAAAATTTCTAATTTATTACACCCGCCTTCAGAGATGGTAACAGCTAATTTGTCACCATCTGAATTGAATTTCATCGCTCCCACGCCGGAATTAAATCCGTGATTACTGCCGACTGAACTTAATACCGGGGGGCCTATTCCTAATGCGGAAACAGGATATGCTCTAAAAGTATTGTTTCCGAGCTCATGAAACATCATCCAAGTGGTATCTCCCGCATTTAAAGCGGCAGTATGTTCCGTGGAAGGACTGAATAAAAAGTTATCTTTTGATACTACATTTCCGACTCCGGTTTGATTTTCAGCTTTAATATCAACCAAAGAATAGCTTACTTCATTGGTTCCATTTGCTGATTCCTGGGTGGTAAATAGGTAAAATAAAGTTTGTTCATCTGGGACTGGGACTGCCATTACTGATTGACTGGCAGAATTATCCCCACCGATAGAGTCACCGTTTTCCATGACATTTCCATTTAGATCCCAGACAGTGGCTCCATCGGTATAAAAAAGAACTTGTCCAGTTTCATCTGAGATTGTGGTTGTTCCTGCTGGAATATCCTGAGGATGACGATTTTCTATGGGTCTTGGAGTTGGTGCATCGGGATCATCGGGATCGGGGTTAAAATCCAATCCAGCCCCATCACCAAAATACCAGATATTGTTACTTTGATCATCTAAGTCCCAGATTTTAATTCGGATTTCTGCATAAGCATAACACGATGAACCAGGCTCTCTAACAAGCGCCCAGTACAATCCTGGTTGACAAACCTCATTTTCCTGTCTTGTTCCCCATCCTTCATCTCTATAATTTGACCAAAAATATTCGTAGTTATCACCGCCACCAGCACCGCCTCCGCCTCCTGTACCGCCTCCCCCTGGGCCTTCACCATCTTGACCGGCTGCCTGAGCTTGCAATAAAGGTCCTATGTCAATACAGGTATTACAAAGGGTAGTATCAGAAGGAGAGAAATTGGCTTCTAAATTATTCTCAGTTAAGGGGATTGTTTTCGTGGAGGTTTGAGTTTCCCCATCCTCATATTCTACAGTCAATGTGACCGTGATATCTGTTCCCTGAGCGGCATCTGCCGGAACTAAAAAATGTTCCTGATTATAATCTGCTTCCACTGGATTTCCATCAGAATCTGTCAGTGGAGGATTAAATTCCCAAGTGTAACTTGCAGGACTATAATTTTCTGGAGTGAGTGTACTTGTTAATTGAATGGGATTATTTGCACAGGGCATTTCCGGATCCCAAGTGAAATCAACACTAGGATTTATGTCTGCATTGGGAGCAAACACCGGAAATACCCGGCCACAAAAATCCGCACCCATAAATGGATCTTCGTCCAAATTCAATAAAGTCAAATCTACTTCATTCGGGTTTTCTACCTTTCCAATTAATTGAGGACCTCCTGCTACTTCTTCATAGATGTAATAAAGGCTTCCATCGGGACCAACTTTAACATCATAAACACCATTTAAATCAGCAGCAAGTGGAATCTCCTCAGGTTCTGCAGCAAGATTGTTGGTTGGGACTCTAAAAAGCTGATTTCCCAAGGAATAATAAATAAATCCGCCATCAGGAGAGTAATCTGCACCTCCATAAGCTCCTGATCCGGTAACATTTGTGATTGGGTTTTCAGCGCCAAAAGTTCCTGTGGATGCATCAAAACCTAAAATCTGAATTTGATCATTGCTATCAGAGGGAATTAGAATCAATTGACCCATTTCCTCCTTATAGACAATTCTCTCTGGAGTGAACGGTACCCCTTTTGTGTCTGTGGTTGTGAAATTTCCCTCTCCATCATCCAATCTTTGAGACACTAAATTCCCCCCATCAAAACTTATTAAATAAGAAGGTGAGGAGGCATTTTTGACAACAAGTAATGCCCCAGAGGCATTTCCTATACTAATATCTTTTGAAATAACTTCACCCAAAGGCCGTTCATTTCCTGCTGCTTGTCCAGGAGCATTCATATCCACCAGTGAATATTGGAGTTCGCCGGAAAGTGAAATGTAAAAAATGTAGAATAATTTATTTCCCTCCGGGTCGTATTCCAAAAAACCGGTTGCCACCTGCTGCGTCCCGTCTACATTTCCGTTGAGTCCTGGAGCAGATCCCTCTATGGGAGATTGGCTAAAATCGTAGACTAATTCCCCGTTTGTTTGAAAAAGAGGCTGACCTGTTATGGGATCTATTGCTATTGCACTATTATTTTTACCAAGTAGCACGGTATTTGGTAAGGTTTGAACAGTAGGTGTGCTACCTTTACCAAAAGAGAGGTAATTACTTTCTCCGGTTTCGCAGCTTCCAAAAATCCATTCGTTTTCATTATATCCCTGCGAAAGGACTTTTGAATCTATCGCAAATAGGGTAAATAGAAGCGAAAGGGTAAAAATGTACTTGAACCTTATGGAATTAGGGTTGCTTTTCATAATTTTCGAACTGCTTTTAAAACAACCAAACATGTAAATCGTTTTAAAAGCCAACTGAATAATCAAATAAACGAACAAATCTTTGTTACGGTCTCTGCATTTAATAGTTTTTTTTTCACTCTGCTTTCTCGGACTGCAGTTTCATGCCTTTGGGCAAGACCCTCAATATAGCCAATATTATGCCGCGCCACTTTATCTCAACCCGGCAATGACAGGAGGGGAGTTGACGGGTCGGGTTGGATTCAACTATCGCAACCAATGGCCGAGCATCGATGCACAGTTTACCACTTTCTCCGCCTATTATGACACATATTTACCAAATTACAATTCTGGAATTGGCGTTATGGTCATGCAAGATACAGAAGGAGCTTCAAAGTTAAGATCGACGACTATTTCTGCATTATATTCTTATGAATTAAAAATAAGTGATAATGCTTATTTCCGACCAGGTTTTCAAGCTTCATACATCCGAAGAGAAATTGGGTTTTATGAAAATCTTATTTTTGCCAACCAAATAAACCCAAGTGATCCTTTTGGTCCAATTCTTCCAGGTACAGATATACCGGGATTAGGTGATCCAGTTAGTATGTTGTCCCTTTCACTTGGTGGAATGTTTTTCACAGATGATTTTTGGGTAGGAGTTTCTGCCCATCATGTAAACGAACCAAATCAATCATTTTTAGATGGAGTCAGTAAGTTGCCTGCCAAGTTTTCCTTGCATGCAGGCTATCGCTTTGACTTGGGAGAAGGTAGCATGAGACAGGATTTTACTCATATTCGTCGTAAACGTTATTTCACGCCTACTATCAATTATAAGAGACAAGGGCCATTTGAGCAGTTGGATGTTGGAGCCTATTTCTATGTGGAACCCATAGTTTTTGGACTTTGGTACAGAGGCTTACCTTACAAACCTGTGGAAAATCAAAGTAATAGAGATGCAATTGTCATGATGGTTGGTGTCAATTTACTCAGCGGACTAAACATTGGTTACAGTTTTGATTACACCGTTTCACAATTAGGTATACAATCTGGAGGGGCACACGAAATCAGTCTTTCCTGGACTTTACCGAATAAATATGAGGGACAGCCAAATAGAAGAGATACCATTCTTCCTTGCCCGAAATTTTAATAAAGGAGAAAAAAATAGATCGTAAAAAAAGCTGAAACGATTACTCGCTTCAGCTTTTTTGGTTTTTGTCAGATTATTTACAAAGTGTAAAATTCTTCCCAGCCTTTTCTTGGTGCTTCACCAGCCAGCAATTGGTTAGCCAGTGGGTTGTTAGTGATTCGATGCGTTTCCCTGTCAAATTCCAGTTTAGCATTTAGCTGCTGCGCCAAAACTCCTAAACAAAATACCTGACTTAAAGGTCCCGCAATTTCAAAAGGTGAACGTGTTTTTTCTTGGCCCATCGAAGCTTTCAGGAAGTTCGCAAAATGATTGGATGGGCTTTCCGGTACTTCTGGAAGTTTGCTTGCCATATCATTTGCTTTATCCTCACCGATGATCGATAAGGTACTGCCATGGGATCCGCCTTTGAAGGTTAGATCTTTTCCATAAATAATTTTACCCGGATTTAGTTTCGCAGGCTGAATCTGTCCATTGCTTGCTGCAGGAATATCTGCATTTAATTCAGATACGCCATAATTTTCCGGAACAGGGGGGATATTGTCAACCCCATCATACCAAGAAAGTGTCAGTGCAGGCATACCATTTCTTTCTGGGAATTTGAAAGCCAAGGTGGTGGACATCGGAAAAAAGAAGTTGTTATGTCCCCTCAGCATAACCGGATCTACCTCATAAGGCAATCCCAATTCAAGGAATTCATGAACCGTGTCCATAGTATGTGCTCCCCAATCTCCCAAGGCTCCCATTCCAAAGTCATACCAGCAGCGCCATTGGCCATTGACAAAATCCTTGTTATAGTCATGCTGGCTTCTTGCCATCAACCAAGTGTCCCATTCCATGGTACTTGGTAGGGGCTCGGCTTTGGGGAAACTTTGCATGTTTACATCCCATCCATGCCATCTTCTTGGGCTGTTCATATGAGCTGTCACAGCCGTAACATCCGAGATGATTCCAGCATCCTTCCATGCTTTGAACTGAAAATAATTTCCCTCGGAATGTCCTTGATTTCCCATTTGGGTAACTACGCTGTGTCTTTTGGCACAATCCATCATCAAGGTGATTTCATTGAAGGTTCTGGCCATTGGCTTTTCTACATACACATGTTTTCCTTCAGACATGGCAAGCATGGTGATGGGGAAATGAGAAAAATCCGGTGTTCCAACGGTGATTGCCTCAAAACCATTTCCAAACTGGTCAAACATTTCTCTGAAGTCCTGGAATCTCTTTGCATTTGGGAATTTATTCATGATTTCCAGGGTATGGGGCGCACCCATATCCACATCACAGAGTGCGACAATATTACAAAGACCGGTTTTATAAAGATCATTAATAATCTGTGCACCTCTATTACCGATGCCGCAGCAGGCTAAATCTACTTTATCACTTGGAGCGACATGGCCAAGTGGTTTTCCTAATACCGAGGAAGGGATAAAGGAAATACCAGCAAACCCAAGGGCACTGGTTTTTAAAAAATTTCTTCTTTTGTTATTCATATCTTGATTATTAGAGGGTTTTGCTAATTTAATAGTAATTAAAAACTATTTAAATTCATTGTTATTTGTTTCGATTTACAGCTAGCAATAACGAAAAGTAACGGAATGGATTTCGAAACAATTGATGAATTTCAAGTGAATTTGACCATTTAAAATTCTTCTTTTTCTTAACTTCCTAGCATACTTAACGCAGCAATATTATGAGAGATCTATCTGATTATTCTCAACCGATTACCAATCTGTTTGATCAGCCAAAAACAAAAACCGAGTGGGAGAAGTATCGACTCACCCAGGATCAAGTCGATTTTTTTCACGAGAATGGCTATTTATCAGGAATCAAATTATTGGATGAAGATCAAATCCGGACATTAAAAGAAGCTTTAGAAGAAGTTTCTGATCCAAAACATCCGATGCACCATTTATTTCATGAATTTCATAGCAATGAATCTTCGGACCCAAATCAAGTGCTTTTTCACTCATTGGGCCATTGGAGAATTCATCCGGCATTTCATGATGTGATCTGGAATCCAGCCTTTCTCATGGCAGCAAGTCAACTGCTAGGAAATAAATCAGTTCGATTTTGGCACGATCAGCTTTTTTGCAAGCCAGCAAAACATGGAGGGAATGTCGCGTGGCACCAGGATTATTCCTATTGGACGCGAACCATTGCCATGCAGCACCTGACTTGCTGGTGCGGTCTGGATGATGCTACTGAAGCGAATGGTTGTTTAAATTACATTCCCGGAAGCCATAATTGGGGATTACTGGATAAGCCTGCTCTTGCCGGAGAAATGGATGGACTAAAAGCCATGCTGAATAAAGAGCAGTTGGCTGCATTTAATCCCGTTGCTGTTCCCCTGAAGGCAGGATATGCCACGTTTCATCACCCATTAATGGTACATGGGAGCTATGCGAATTTCTCAGATCGATCAAGAAGAGCTTTTGTATTGAATGTCTTTGCAGATGGAACACTTTCAGATACGGATGAACCTTTGCTGGAAGGTGTTCCTGTGATCCCCAAAGGTGAAAAAATGGACGGGAAATTTTTCCCATTGATTTTTGAAGCGAAATAACCGTAATTATAAAAACTACTTGGATAGGGGGTGATTATTTTATTTCTTCTATCCTCAATCCCAAAATACTATGAAAACAACTTTTAGAAGGAAATTTACAGGCATTATGACAGTGGCTTTTGCCTTGATATTTTCTTTGGCTTGTGCCCAAAATGGAGAAACTTTCTTGCAGTTCGAAGGTAAATCTGGTCCGGGAAAAGGCAAGCATGTCGTTTTGATTTCCGGTGACGACGAATATCGCTCCGAGGAATCTATGCCGATGATGGCAAAAATACTTTCTGAGAAATATGGTTTTACCACTACCGTATTATTTCCAATCAACCCCGAAACCGGGGATGTAGTACCAAGTTATCAAAATAATATTCCCGGGCTAGAGCATTTAAAAGATGCTGATCTGATGATCATGCTGATCCGTTTTCGGGATTTGCCAATGGATCAGATGAAACATTTAGAGGATTATTTTAAAGCTGGGAAACCTTTCATTGCCTTAAGAACATCCACGCATCCTTTTGCTATCAAGGATCAAAACTCACCCTATTTCAAATGGACCTGGAACAGTAAAGTCCCAGGCTGGGAGGGTGGATTCGGTCAGCAGGTTGTTGGAGAAACTTGGGTTGCCCACCACGGCATCCATAAATCTGAGGGAACACGTGCTTTGATCGATGGAGTGGACCGGGATGCAGATCATCCTATTCTTCGAGGAGTAGATGATATTTGGGCACCGACCGATGTGTATTCTATCAAGAATCTTCCTTCCTCAGCCAATGTCTTACTTTACGGACAATCCACTGCGGGAATGACAGCAGAAGCTCCTTTGATGTATGAAAAATCCATCATGCCGATTGCCTGGACCAAGGAATACTCTTTGGAAGGCGGGAAGACCGGGATGGTTTTTGGGAGCACTTTGGGATCTTCACTCGATTTTGAATCAGAAGATATGAGAAGATTAATCTTAAATGCTTCTTTTTGGTTACTGAAAATGCCTGAAGTTATTACTCCTGAATTGTCTGTGGATATCGTAGGGAACTATGATCCAACGATGTTTGGATTCGATAGCTTCCGAAAAGGAATGAAGGTTAGTGATTTTAAATAATTCAAAAATCCCCCTTGCCCCCTTTGGAAGGGGGATTTGACCTAGATATATTTTAAATATTCAAAGCAAGAATTGTGATTTTCTTCTGAAAAGATTGAGGTTAAAGAAGATCGACTCCCCCTTTTTTAAGGGGGTAGGGGGATTTAAAAAACATAAATAAACTCATGAACAAAATAGGATTTAATGTGCTGGCCTGGTCGGCTGAAATGTCGGATTCACTTTTACCCATTCTCGATCGATTGAAGAAAATCGGATATGATGGGGCTGAATTTTTTATTGGGGGTTCACCGGAAGAATCCTTCAAAATGATCGGAAAGCATTGTGCGGACATTGGATTGGAGGTAACTGCGGTTACCGTGATGGGTCCGGAACAAAACCCGATTTCACCGGATGCCCAAGTTAGAGCTGCCGCAAGCGAGCAACTCAAATGGGTGATCGATCGTGCTAACGATCTGAACGCTCAGGTGCTTTGTGGTCCATTTCATTCGGCTTTTACGGTTTTTGCTTCCCGCGAACCGATTGAAGACGAGTATAACTGGTCGGCAGAAGTCCTTCATGGCGTTGCAGATTATGCAAAAGATGCCGGGGTTTTATTAACTCCAGAAGCCTTAAACCGATTCGAGTGCTACCTCTGCAATACCATGCAGCAACTTTCCTATCTGCTCAAAAAAGTCAATCATTCGAATGTGCAGGCGATGTTTGATACGCACCATGCGAATATCGAAGAAAAGAAGCTTGGTGATGCGATCAAGTTTATTGCTCCGCAACTAGGGCATTTCCATATTTCGGAAAATGATCGAGGTACCCCGGGTTCCGGTCATGTGAACTTTGATGAAACGTTTAAGGCCTTAGCCGATGTGAACTATAAGGGCTGGCTGACTATCGAGGGCTTTACCAGAAATGATCCAGCTTTCGCAAATTCCATCGGGGTATGGAGGAATTTCTCCGAACCTTGGGATATGGCCGAGAATGGCTACAAGATGATTCGGGAGATGGGAGAGAAATTCGGGTTGTAAATTCCTAGCCCATGGTTTAAACCATGGGCTATTTATGTTCGTGAGGAGACAAAAGGGGCAAAGGAATGCTTGAAAAATATAAATCTTAAAATTCCAAAAAGATTGATTCGTTTCATTGTCATTTCGACC
>NZ_JBCLWJ010000023.1:0-46828 GCF_039563885.1 Algoriphagus sp. SE2
GAATTTTTCAGTTTGTATTGGGCTGTCCAAATAATATGCTTGCCCCATTAGGGACAAAATAGGGGTGGGTGGGAGGGGATTAGCTTCCAGGGCTGTAGTATAGGCATATTCGGCTACTCTTAAGGCTTCGGTTTTCATCCCCTTTGCCAATAAATCTCTTGCAGTGGAAGTTAACGACAATGCTTTGGAGGTTTTAGCTTGTTTCTCAGCTTTATCTGTTTGATTAAATGCATAAAAAATAGCAGCAATAGCTATGAGTAATCCGACAACAGCCACGCCTAATAGTACTCTTGTTTTCCTTAGCCTATTTTGGATTTTAAGTTTTTCAGCGCGTTCCAGTTCAGTTTGTTTTTTTGCTTCTTCCTGGGCCTCCCTTTCCCTTCTGATCTGAGCCGTTTTTTGAATGGGAGCTACCAAGGTATCGTGACTTAATTCGTAGCTGGTTCCTCCGACTGTATTCGGCTCCGAGCGGAGTAAGCGTTTATCGACTAAGGTTTTTAGGAGTTTCTCAGGAATTTGGTGTTCTGTAGTGATTACAGTCTCTGGTAGCGGAACCCGGTTCCCTCCTATGATTAATTTATCCTCAATCAGTATCCGGGCTTTATGTTGGGATTCTTCCGGTAGACTACCAATTATGGTATTGTAATGCTCTTCGAAGATATCTTCAGGTTTACCCAGCTCGGCGGCATTAATTTCTAGCTGCGTGGAATTGGGGTTTTCTTGATGCTTTTGAATTATTTTTTCCTCCGCATGCTGACAGATCAATTGAAGTTGGAAGGTTTCGATTCGCTTTTTTTCTTTGTCTATCAGGCTTTTCAGAATAAGGTCTTGGGCATCCTTGGTAAAGGAGAATTTTGGAGAAGCAAAATCCCCGTCTTTTTCGGCCGGTTCCAGGAGTGCTTCCCTTGCCTGGGTCTCGTTTAAAGGTTGAAGTTCATAAGTTTTTTTAAATATTGCAGGAATGGAATCTTTTAACTGGTTGAGCAGACTGATCCGGTCGCTACGCAGGGAAAAAACCACTTTAAGATTGAGTGGCTCCAATAAAAGGTCTGTTTCATCTTTGGTGAAGTAGTCCCGTGTAGCAGCAATTTTCTGTTTAAATAAGCTTCGTACCGCAGGGATAAGATTTGGGTTGAGTAAGGTTGCCAGCTCGCTTGCAAAGGCTTTTATCTCAGTTGGAGAATAATTAAAGAGTTCTTCAAATTGATCGAAAATTAGAACTAATGCAGGAGCTTCTTTATGGGAAAGCTGGATAGACTTTGCATAGTACCAGAGTTTTGCTGAGGTATCATGAGGCAGTTCAGCTGGGATATTAAATTTTGAGCTTAAAAAGGTGTTATTCTCGTCTGTGGTTTTGAGATGATAATTCAGTAATTCGACAGGGTTTCGCTTCGGGTCATTGAGTCGAATGTTGAGTGTTTGGAAATTCTCTACTTCCTTAAGTCTTGGGATTACCCCGGCATTGAGCAAAGAGGATTTCCCATAACCTGATTTACTGAAAAGAACGGTCATCTTTTCAAGAACAATAAGTTCTGTCAGCTTCTCTATATCATGGTTTCGACCGAAAAATAAGTTGCGATCATCTTCTTGAAAGGGTCTGGTGCCGGGATATCTGTATTGCTTTTCCATTGGATTTCTTGCTAGATCTTTTCTTTGAGTGCTTTGATGATTCCAGCAAACTCTGATTTCAGATGCTCTTCCGGAGATAATGAGTTGATGTCTTTTAGTATCCTCATCAATTCACCCAAGTTGTCTACTACCCGCTTAAACAACTTGTATTCCTCTCCAATAACAGCGATGGCATCGCCTCCATTTTCTTTTATTTTTTGATCCAGTTTATTTTTCTCTCCATTCCAAAACTCCTGATAGGACAAAAGAGATTCCGTGTCGTAAATCTTTGCATCTGAAAGTACAATCGGGATAATTCTCGATTCGAAGTCCTTGTTTTGATAGATTTCCAAAAGCTCGTACATGCAATAATGGGACTTCAAATACTTTTCGCTGATCACCACAACAATTCCTTTTCCTTTTCCTATTTGATCCATAAAAAAACTGATCCGTTCCTGATAGGCCAGATCACGCTTATCTCTGATGAGTTTGAGACTGTTTTTTTCTAAAACTTCATCTAGTTTATTGACAATCTCTTCGCTTTCTCCTCCCCAGGCATAGGAAACAAAAATTTCTGGTTTAGAGATAATAAGGCCTTTCTCGACAGCTTGATTGTGGATCTCTGAAATGATTTCCTCAGCAGAACTACTTCCAAAGAATGCCACTTTAAACTCCTCAGAATAAAAGCTTTTATAATTTTCCTGAGTTATATCATGAGAGTGTAACAGCTTATTCTCGTTTATTTTAATCAGTCTGAGCAGCAATTTGAAATACCATTTATCAAAATTGAATCCAATAAATAATACCGAAGTAGCCCGTCTAAGTTCGCTTTTGATGTTTAGCTCATAATCACCGATAATACTGAAGAGATAGTCAAATAAATTATCAAAAGTCAATATGATAGAATTAATCTTTGAGTAGTCTCCAAAAATATTGTAAATCAGTGTTTTATTTTTTCTGGTATACTCAGGTTGCGCTTCTTCTTTTCGGTAATATTCGTAATCAAATGGAATATTTTTTTCTTCAAAGGCTTTATTAAGGGTCCTGTCCTGAGCGGTGTTGATGATAGTTGTGAATGGGACCTCTGCAATTTTTTTATAGAGTTCATTGGGTTCTAATTGATTATAAAATTCCGCGATATCATCTTCAATCGCAACAATAGGAAGGGAGTTGTCAAACTTAAACATCTCATCTTCTGGATAATATTTTACCTGATCTCCATGTGCGTCATGAAGAAATTTGAAAAGCTTACTATTGATGCTCTCTCCGTTTTCATAGAGCAGCTCAGGACCTAAAATCACCAGACATTTTTCTTCGGAGATTTTTTTAACAATACGGGATATAGATTCTTTTTCCACTAAAATTTTTGAGAGGTTTTCTACAGAAAGTAGGATTGACAAAAAATCAATTTAATAAAACAGTTTTTAATAGGCTTAAAGAGGAAGCTGGCTTAACCTTTATTTATCCTATTCAACTCAATATAATTCAATTAAACGGATAAATCAATCCTAATAATTTAGTGATAAAACGGGTGAGCAATAAATTGCATCAATTTTTCTTGTCGGATGTCATTTCGACCTAAGGGAGCTCGCCTACCTAAGGGAGCTTGCCTACCGCAGGTGGGAAATCTCTGCCTACCATTAAATTTGAAAAATGACTTTTTCCGTATACCGATTTTATAACTTCAAAAGAATGGGATGAGTAATTACTGAAATAACGACTCTCCATTTGTATCGGTCGTGAGCACTTCACTCATATAATCAAAAAATGGGCGCATCGCCAAAAAGGTCCGAATGACTTCTTTCTGAAAATCATCTGAGAAAACTTCCACATCAGTAAATTTCCTTTTTACTACAAATTGCTTTTTCTTGATCAAATCAATCGCGGGATGATCTTTATCAAAGCCTTTTGGAGCATTTTTCACCCCTTCTTCTCCTTGCAGTTCCCCGAAGTAATTCAGGAAAGTTTTATCAGAAGTTATGCTAGTAATTCCCGAAGAATCCATTTCAAATTCCTGACGAATTCGAAGTAAATCTTCTTTATTGGGTGCCCAAAATCCTCCTCCGACAAAACTGGTATCAGGTCCTAATTGAATGTAATATCCACCTCTCAGCATGGGTTTGAGCCGAGCGTATCCCGCTCCAAAATTGCTTTTATAAGGTGTTTTATCTTTTGAAAATCGAATGTCCCGGTTTATCCTCGAAATATGAACTTTAGTTAAACGATCGTGTTTTTGGAGCTCTGAGTAGATCTGATTGAAAAACTGCTTGTTCTCTTCCTTAATCAAATCATACTCGGATTTGTGCTCGTGAAACCATTCTCGATTGTTATTTTTTTTAAGCTTTTTGAGAAACTCAAAACCTCTTCTCATGATACATTGTATGGTTGCCGGTCAACTAATCAAATTGCTTTTTCAAAATTAGGAAATGGGATTTACTAGTTGTTAGCGTCTTGATGCTCCATTTCCAACCCAATAGTTGTTCTAGGTTTGAATCCCGGCCATTCTTTGGCTTCAGGGTCTGCATTCACATCCAGGTATTTCTGATAACTGTCATCGCCCTTTAGATATTTTCCCAAGAATGCAGTTACAAAGTGTTGGTTGATATTATTCATTCTTCTTGAATCCCAAACGGAATCTGCATATCTCAAGTACTCATCGATATTCAAATCGGGATTTAGAGATTCTTTAGGTGCAGGATTTGGAGCCACATTATGTCTTGCATCGATAAAAGTGAGCAAATATCTATCTGAGTTAATTGCACCTTCATAAATAGCCTTGGTACCATCTTCATACCCAGAAATATCATCCTTGCTACCAGCGATGAATAAGGAAGGGATTTTGATGCCGGCTAGGCCTTCTGCATTCCATACGCCCCGTTGCATTCCCCAGGGAGCGAAGGCTACAATGACTTTGATTCTTGGGTCTATGGATGCCTCGAATTCCGGATTGCCAATGGTCCTCTTTAATAAAGCATTACTTCCTCCGGTCATCCCTCCGAAGAGTTGCGCTGCCTGGGGACTGTATCCACCCCCTGCTACATTGACCGCTCCATATCCACCCATAGAATAGCCGATTAAGGCAGTATTATCTGCATCTACCAGCCCATTTAAAAAGGAACTATCATCCTGACTTAATTTAGCTATTTCATTGAGCACAAAGAGATCATCCAACGAACGGTTTAACAAAGTGCTTTGAAAACCTGCCGCATCTCGAAAAGTTGCTTCTGTATGATCGATAGCTACCACAACATACCCTTTGGAAGCCAAGTTTTCGGTCAGATAGGTCATTAAATATCGGGATCCTGTATAGCCATGTGAGACGATCACCAAAGGATAAGAGTACCCTCCATCAAGAGGATTTGCATTTCTTGTTGCTCTGCCTAAAAATGTAAAGGGAATAATTGGTCTGGTTGGGGAACCGTTCTGCCCCATTACTTCATCGTAAGAAATTAATTCAGTAGCTGCTGCAATAGTTTCAGCAGGGTACCAGATTTCAACTTTTAAAGGTCGATTGTAAAGTGAATCTCCGCCTTTTCCATAGTTGAGAATATCCAGCTGATTTTCATTGATGAAATCTAAAGTTCTTACGCCGACAGAAAATTCACCCCTTGGAGCTAATTCCGGAGCATCCGGTAAAAGGTCACCGTAAACAAATGGCTTGGTGGACTGACCAAGGCTTATTGAGAAAGTGCTAAGAATTAAAGCGAAAGAGAGAAGTGATATAAATAACGATCTGGTTTTCATTATGGGTTTATAGTTAATTCTGGATTTTTGATGAAGTTATTCTCTAAAAATCAACTTTAGTAGTTTTTTTTATGAGAGGATTTCCTTCTTTATAATTTACTCTTAAAAATAGCTCCTTTTGATAACCTTACTCTTTATATCCTGGCCCTTTCACTACCTGTCCCGGTAAAGCCCCTGTATGCTCTCCATCTTTGAGGACTTGACTTCCGTTAACAAAAACATGAACCATCCCTGTGGCGTACTGCATAGGTTCCTCAAAAGTCGCATGGTCTTGAATTTCATTCGGATCAAAGATCGCCAGATCTGCAAAAAAGCCTTCTTTCAAAGCACCACGCTTTTTAATTTTGAGATTTGTGGCGGGTAAGGTGGTCAATTTATAAATGGCTTCTTCTAAAGGAATTACTTTTTCATCTCTAACGTATTTACCCAGCAACCTGGAAAAATTTCCAAAGGCTCTAGGATGATAACTTGACTTGAGAAATACTCCTTCTATCGAGTAGGAGCCAGCATCTGATCCAAAACTCATATAGGGAAGCGCAATTTGTTTTTTCACATTTATTTCAGACATCAAAAAATAGATGGTGCCTACTCTGCTTCCATCCTGAACTACTAAATCCATGGCGGTCTCTTCCGGTGACAAACCTCTTATGCCAGCGACTTCAGCCAAGGTCTTTCCGGTGAGATATTTCAAGCTATCATTTTTAAATCCTACCAAAATAATTTTTTCAGGACCTTCCACTGCTTGCATCAGGCTTTCCCATTCATTGGTGGGAGTAGTCATTTCTTTTAAGACTCGCTTCCTGATGGCTGGGTCCTGAAGGCGTTCCGCCCATTTTTCGTAACCACCTTCCTGTACCCATGGAGGCATAGAAGCATCCAAACCTGTAGCTCCTGCGATATAGTTATACATATCGGTTGTGATTTCCAGACCGGCGGCTCTGGCAGAATCGATCTTTGCGACTACTGCATCGTATTTATCCCAATTGGCCTGTCCACTCATTTTGAGATGGTATACCTCCGCACGGATATCGGCCTCATCTGCAATCCGGATCAATTCATCCAAACTTTCCAGCAGTCTACCTCCTTCACTACGCATATGGGAAATGTACATGCCGTCGTATTCAGAAGCTACTTTACATAATTCGATCAGTTCCTCAGTGCTTGCATAGAAAGCAGGTGCATAAATCAAAGAAGAACCAACTCCCAAAGCACCTTCTTCCATGGCCTGTCGAACCAAGTTTTTCATGGCTCTTAATTCTTCCGGAGTGGGTGCACGATCTTCATACCCAAGTTCATGGATTCTGACTGTTGTGGCTCCAATAAAGGAAGCAACATTGGTAGAAATACCTTTATCAACCAAAAAATCAAGGTATTCACTCAGCGAAGTCCAGTTGATTGGGTATTTAATATCCCCTTGCATGCTCAACTCCTCTTTTTTCATTTCCTCATTCAGAGGTCCCATTGAAGTGCCTTCTCCAAAAACCTCTAACGTCACTCCTTGACGAATATCACTTTGGGAACGTCCATCTTCGATAAGGGACTCTACTGCCCAACTCAGCATATTGATAAATCCAGGAGCAACCACAAGACCAGTGGCGTCGATTTCTATTTCTCCTTTAGCGCCTGCCAGATTTCCTATTGCAGCTATCGTGTCCGAATTGATTCCCACATCTCCTACATAAGAGGTAGTACCTGATCCGTCGACAATCTGTCCATTTTTGATGAGAACATCATATTTTTCTGGGGAGGAGCATGCAATGAATAGTAAGATAGCTGCTAATAAGGAAAAGGTTGATTTCATGATTCTAGGTTGTGGTTGTAAAAAGTGGAAATAAGGTGACAAAACATCTTCAATATTGAGTTATTTAATCTAGGTTGATTGAAAAAGAGTGGCCAACTCCAAAGCACAGCCCCAGCCCTCCGCCTCACATTGGTCTGTGTCTCCGCAGACCACTACCACTTCCTTTTAAATCCTTCCTCATTGAACTGTGTCTTTACAGACCATAATTAACCCCCTTTTAAAAGATCAGCAAGTTCCAAAGCACAACCCCAAGCTACCGTATATCCTGCGCCTCCATGGCCGTAATTGTGGAAAACGTTTTTGAATTCTGGGTCATACTCAAATCGAACAGCTGTCCTTTTTGGTCGTAACCCTACCAATTCTTCCAGAATTTTAGGTTCTTCTTTTATTCCTGAATCTTTTGCCCGGTTCAGGATTAGCTTCGTGTCATCAGGGTTTACCTCTTGGCTCCAGTCATTTTCATAATCTGTACCTCCAATAACCGTATCCGTACTGCGATTAATGATGTATCGCAAAGCACCTTTCTTCGTAGGGTCTGCAAAAGATACAGAGTCCATTTTTTCACAGCGAAGGATTTGCCCCCGAATCGGGTAAAGTTCATCATCTTGACAAAGTTCTTTGGCTCCAAGTCCGGTACAATTCACTACTAGGTTATCCAAATCAGCCATTTCTTCCAAAGAGGCAATAAACCCTATTTCAAATTTACCTCCATTAGAAATAAATTGATTGAATAAATAGGGTAAATAAAGCCTAGGTTCTATTAATGGAACCTCTGCATATAATGCTTGATCCATTCCTTTTGGTAACTCCGCTTTCGTTGCTTCTCGTACTTTCCCTTTCGGTAATTGTTCCTTCCAATCTGTATTTGAATCTGTGGTATAGGCATTGATAAATGGAATAACTGATACTCCCGAAGGGGAAGCTAGATCTTTCAAATACCGGGTATAGGACTGGGTTGCCCAAATATTGGTTTTTTCTTTTGGTGCTATTTCAAATGGAAACCAGATGGCGCCAACTTTATGGGAAAGAGTGTTTGCGAATTTTTCTTTGGCGATAAGCTTGACCTGAAACCCTGCTTCTTGAAGGCTTCTTGCCGAAGTCAAACCAATAATCCCGGAACCTACGACAGTGACTGATTTCATTAAGGTGTTTTTTATTATATAAAAGTTTTCATTGAAGAGGAACGGTAGAAGTTTTATATCAAGAATAATTCTTCTTCTCAATTACCAAAATGAAATCAAATTAATCTCAAGGAATAAAATTTTGCTAATTGACTAAATTAATTTCATTATTTTTTTTGTTAAAAATAAGCCAATTAAGTGAAGGGGAAATAACCAGAAGGTAGGTTTCAAAGAGAATAAAATCAGAATATGATTTTTAGGTTCAAACATTTCCTTTTTGAATGTATTTCTGGTAAAAAGTACTTAATTCATTTTAAATGCTACTTTTACCAAGCTGTCGATAAAATTGAAATGAATGAAAATCAGGGTGAATCTTTAGAAGGTACCAGTAAGACTGCTTTCACCACGGAGCAGAATTTTTTTGGCCATCCCAAAGGTCTTTTCTACCTGGCTTTCACGGAGGCTTGGGAACGATTTTCATTTTATGGAATGACAGCTTTGTTGGTGCTTTACATGGTCAATCAGTTGTTATTACCTGGTCATGTCGAGCATATTGCTGGTTTTGAAGGCTTCCGAAATCTTATTGAGTCCATAACTGGGCCACTTTCAACCCTTGCGATAGCTTCTCTGATCTTTGGTTTGTATTCTGGCTTTGTTTATTTTACTCCGGTTTTTGGAGGACTAATTGCAGATCGCTGGACAGGTCAAAGAAATGCTGTAGTGATTGGAGCTCTATTGATGACTGCAGGCCATATCGTTATGGCTTTTGATCAGACCTTTCTACTGGCCTTATTACTTTTGATTATCGGATCTGGTTTTCTAAAAGGAAATATTGCAGCACAGGTAGGTGCTTTATATCCTGCTGATGATGAAGTTCGGCGAACTCGAGGCTTTGTCATCTTCAGCACAGCTATAAATATTGGTGCCATCTTCGGTCCGTTATTATGCGGCTATCTTGCCCAAGCCTATGGCTGGCACTATGGCTTTGGAATCGCTGGCGTTTTTATGGTAATTGGTTTGTTGACATATCTTTATGGCTATCGATACCTTCCTGCAAAAGTCGCTCATTCTAATCTCGATAAATCCAGTTTGTCTTCTGAAGAAAAAAGAAAGGTTATAGCATCCCTTGTGGTTATTATTATAACCATTTTCCAATCGGCAAGCTATTATCAACTTTTTAATGTTTTTAAAATATGGATTCAGGAAAATGTTGATTTGAGCGTAGGTGGTTTTAATATTCCCGTTCCATGGTTTCAGTCAGTAGATTCTATTGCTTCTGTTTTAGCCGTTCCGCTGCTTTTTATAATATGGAAATGGCAGGCTTCCCGAGGGGGCGAACCTAATGAATTACAAAAAATTGGAACTGGGGCGTGGATCGCGGTGGCCAGTCATTTTGCACTTTTGCTTGGTATTTTCTTCGCAGGCGATGGACAGATACATCTGATTTGGCCAGTCCTTTGCGCATTTGGAATGGGCATAGGTTTTATGTATCAGATGCCAACCTTATTGGCTATTGTTTCTCGGGGAGCTCCAGCTCGGTTCAACTCCACTATGATGGGAATTATTTATATCTCTGTTTTTGTCGCAAATCTTGCGGTAGGATGGCTTGGAGGGATTTATGAAAGCATGAGCCCAGCAGAGTTCTGGTTAATGCATGCTGCGATTGCGGCTGTAGGAGGCGTTTTAATCTTGCTTTTTGGGAAAAAGCTGAATGCTATACTATCTGCTAAAATCACTCAGGCCTAGCTTAAGATTAGTAACTTACTTAGAAATCTTTTCTAGCTTGGTTTAAACTATCATAAACCACAGCCACCGAACCGGTTTCATCCAATATTCCTTCCATTTTCAGAGTGGTGATTACAGGTTCTTTATCCATTCTGACTAAGGTGACTTCATCAAATGCCATTGAGTCTGCTGGATTTTGACTGCCTCCGGTAGTTCCTAGCATGATGTAATCTCTTCCTTGTCTTTTGCGATGCGAATAGGAGTGGAAATGTCCATTGAAAACGGTGTATGGACGATCTACCAAAAGTGCTTCCAACCGTTCCAAGCCTTTATTGTCCTCATGCATCCAGAGGGGCTTATGCATCAAAAGAAAGGTCCATTTTACATTGGGATATTTATCAAGGACAGCTTTGTAATATTCAAATTGATCATCACTCATTCCTCCTATGCTTCGTTCCTCCATCTTATAATATTCTGATTCTTGGTAGACTCCCTCAATCTCTCCATCTAGAATTTTTAGTGCTTCAGCTCTGGCTTCATAGATTTCTTTCATTCGCTGTTCTTCATAATCCTCAGAGTCGAGCATCAAAAAGAGGACGTTTTCATAGACAAAATGATAATAACGACGCCCAAATCTATTTTCAAAAAACTTTCGCATCACTGGATTGGTGAGGTCATGATTTCCTCCCAAATGGAAAAATGGCATATTCAAATTGGAAGTTCTTCCATCAAAGGAATCCCATTCTTTTGCAAGTTGAAGTGTGTCTTCTGTACCGCCCTCAATCAGGTCACCAACGCTTAGCACAAATGTTGGATCCAGACGATTCAACTGCCCAACAGCTGTTCCATAGATATTTGGACGCTCGCCTCCGGTAAGGTCTGAAATAATGGCAAAGGTGAAATCATCTTCTTCCAGTTCAAAAGTATCGCTGGTCCAGGGGCTAGGTCCACTGGTAATATCATGCTCGAAAGTTGGCTTATGCTCAGTAGGTGCTGCGCAACCAAGTGCAATGAAGCATAGTATAGGGAGATAATGTAAGACTTTCATGAGGATGGTTTTTTAGTATTTTATTGATCCAACTCCACATCCCTAATCTAGCCATATTCTTATTCAAAAAACTGGATGCCCTTTTCGATTTTCATAAAGTAACTAGATAAAATCAACTTGGAATTGTATTATTCTGCTGATAAAATTAAATAGTATATTTATTTTCAATAGTTTAGAGCAAAGCCAATTCATTTTTATTTTATGGAATCTCAGCCTTCAAACATATCTGAAAACGAAAAGCATCAGCCTTGGGTGAAGACTTCACATTGGATTATCACACTTAGTTTTTTGTTGTTGGTTTTTACCGGGATTGAAATTCTTATGGTTCATCCGCGTCTTTATTGGGGCGAAGTTGGTAATGAATTGACTCCAGCATTTCTAGAATTACCAATCAGCAGAAATCATAATCGAACTGATTGGGAGGCTGAAGTCCCATTCTTTGACTCCAAAGATTCACCAATAAGCGCAGGAAGAAGAGGAGAGGAAGAAATGTTTAATCAAAATGGATGGGGTAGGAGCCTTCACTTCTTAGCTGCTTGGTTTCTGGTGGTGACGGGTTTGGTGTATATAATTCTCGGCTTGTTTACAGGCCATTTTCAAAAGCATATTTGGCCAAAGATCAGGGAACTATCACCAGCACAGCTATTTCGTGATATCAGAGAGCATCTAAAAATTAAAATTGCCCCACCTACGGGAGGTCCGCAATATGGCGTTTTGCAAAAGATCGCTTACATGAGTATTATCTTTATTTCGCTTCCAATGGCGATTATTACGGGATTCACCATGTCTCCTGCGATCACTGCCGCATTTCCATTTCTTTTGGAAATATTTGGAGGCTATCAGACTGCCAGAACGATCCATTTCTTCACTTCCATAGGATTGGAGATTTTTCTAATTATGCACATTTCCATGATTGTCTTATCAGGATTTAAACAACAAGTACGATACATGACCATAGGAAAACAGCCATGAAGAAGAAAATTATAACTCGACGTGCGGCAATAACCACAGGAGTGGCGGCGCTGGGAGCTTTACTTATTCCTGGTTGTAAGCAGCCCATGCCTCCCAATTATGGAAATATCCTCCGAATGGGAGATAATTTTACCTATGCGGCACATAGAGCTTTACTTCCAGGGCAATCTTTGGCCAAAGAATATAACTTCAGCGATATTTCTTCTATGCCTGCTACGGGCACTATTAATCCTGCGGATACTTCTAAAGAGTATTTTAGTGAAAGTTATGATCAACTGTTGCGCAACGGTTTTGAAAATTGGAGCCTTCCTGTGGAGGGACTTGTAGCTCGTCCTGCTAGCTATTCTTTAAAGAAGCTCAAGACTTTTGCAGCTAGAACTCAAATCACCAGGCATACTTGTGAAGAAGGTTGGACTGCAATTGCGGAATGGACCGGATTGCCACTCGGCACTTTGCTTGAGCATGCAGGGATTTCACCGAAAGCGCGTTGGGTGAATTTTTATTCCTTTGATGGTTGGTTGGATTGCATTGATTTAATCGATGCTTTTCATCCCCAAACTATATTAGCTTATGGCATGAATGGGAAAAATCTTAGTATTCCCCATGGAGCCCCGCTTCGATTGAGATTAGAGAAACAAATTGGTTTTAAAAGTATGAAGTATCTGGAGCGAATTGTTGTTTCTGAAGAATATATCGATCCAGGAGATATCGGTTGGGCTTGGTATAATGGAATTTGAGGAAACAAAGCCCATACTCTGTAAAGAAGTCATCCTTTTCTTTATAAGATGACACCTTTTAAAAGCAATGGATAGTCCAGTTGTTGATCCCATTTACTGGTAAAGATTTGTAATCAGGAAAGTCGAGGTTTTGAGCAATTGCTCCAGTGGTGAGGATACATGTATTTAAAAGTATTGATAGAATTAGTGCTTTCATTTTTATCGAATTATTCTCCTTATCAGAATTAGCTTATTAATCTTTAATGAATTTTAAGGCTCGTTGATTTTCACATGCTTACTTCTTAAACTTGCCAAAAACTGGATTTCCCGGAAAAACATTTGAAACCGTCTCACCATTTCTCAAGACAAAAGTCCCGTTGACCAGCACATATTCTATTCCTTCGGAAAAGGCTAAGCCTTCTTCAAAAGTTGCTTTGTCAATGATTGTATTAGGATTAAAGATCGTGATATCTGCATCGGTCCCGACTTGGATTCTTCCTTTAAAGCGCATCATTGGGGATAAGTCTTCCATGCGTTTGGCAGGTAGAAAAGTCATTTTTGCGATTGCAGTTGGCAAGTCAATGACTTTTTCTTCCCGTACATATTTTCCTAAAACTTTGGAAAAAGTACCCGCAGTACGTGGATGGGCAAGCTTGGAGTAGTCAGAACCGTCCGAAGCGATCATCACCCCAGGAGCTGCTATACCGGTTTTGATCCATTCGGATTTCATCAGGTGGACAATTACTGCACCGCCTGTTTTTTGGTAGGCTTCAAAAGTCTCTTTGGTTAATCTTTCCCCTGTGGCTACCCATTGTAAGTCTCCATAACTGATTCCCAATCGATCCTGCCACCCCTCATTAAAAATGGCACTGGCCAAGCCAGTCGAAGCAGCAGTATAAGGATATAATTCTGTGCTAATATCAAATCCTTTATCCTGAGCGGTTTGCACCATCTGTATCGATAAGCCGATTTGATCCAGAGATACGCTGTTAATATGGACGATATGTAAGGGAGCTCCGGTAAGTATGGCATCCGCTATGACCTCTTGAACGGAATTGACATTTGGGATGCGCACGTGAGTATATACCAGCGCATCTAATTCCCCAGCCAATTTAAATACCCGATACATTTCTTCTGCCTTGGTTTGAGGAAGGTATCCAATGGGAACACCTATTCCCAAACCTCCAGCTTCGAGAGAAGCCTTGATATTTTTATGCGTTTTTTCTTCTTCTTGAGGATTCAGTTGCTCGGTAAAGGAAAGCGGAAAAAGTGAATTCAATTTCTCGACGCTGGATTCCCAGTTTTCCGATTGCTCTATAGCGGTCTGAACAGCCTGCTGATATTTTTCCATGGACTTAAATCGCTCAAATGGCCAATTCACGCTAGCTCCATAATGGATCAAAGCTTTTGATTTTCTGGATTCGTACCACATGCCAAGATTCTCGACACCCCATTCCAAGTCCAGTGCAGTGGTAACTCCATCATGCAGCTGGTATTCTTGCTCCACATTGGTCCGACCATGTACATGCAGATCTATAAATCCCGGTGCTACCACAAGGCCGCTGACATCGATGACTTCCTTTCCCTGTAAAGGTTCCGAACTGATTTGAGCAATTCGATTTTGGATAATCCCTACATTGCGGACGGCATCCAGCTTGGTTTCGGGGTCTATCACTCGGCCACCGGCTAAAACAATGTCATACTGAACGTTGTCTTGTGCTAATGTCGCTTGGCTAAGTTGAAGAGATAGGAAAAAGCTGAAAAAAAGGCTAAGAAATTTGGAGGTCATAGATTGTATTTTGGTAAAAAAGAACTGATAGATATCACTGGTTTAATTATTCACTTTTCACTTTGAAGGCCAGCAACACATTCCCCGGCATTTCTCCAAACATGGCATAGCCGGAATTGACGTAAACCATACCATCTGCCACCACAGGAGATGGACCATCAATCGATCCGCCTCTGCCTTTTTGCCCATTTACAGTTTCATATTCTCTGACGGTGTCATATTCCCATAAGACGGTTCCATCTATAGTGGAATAAGCCCTTACAAATCCATTGAGGTCGCCTTCGAAAACGATTCCCGGAATGACGGTCGGTGCGGCAGAGTTAGATTGCTGACAGTTTTCACGGGTTGCCTGGTCACAGGGTGGAGGGGATACACTCCAGACTTTCTCGCCGGTTTGCAGGTTGAGCGCGTAGATTCCAGGTGATGGAGCTATAGTCTCATCGCTCGGATCCAAAGCATAAACATTATCAGAATTGGCGGCATAGACCAACTCCCCGTCAGTTGCCATGCCCCAATGGATGCCACCTAATGCTCCGCCTTTTCCAATTCGGGTTTGCCAAATCACTTTTCCGCTTTCAGGAAGAAGGGCATGGACGACTCCTGATTTTTGCCCTACTACCAGAATGTCTCTTTCATTTATTTGGTCATAGACCAGAATAGGAGCCATTCCGAAATCCACATCAGGGCCAGTTGGCGTAGGACAGTTAGGATTATCAGGACAACCCATATTCCAAGTGTCATTTTTGGAGGCCTGCCAATTCCATTTTAATTCTCCCGTTTTCAGATCCAGCGCCTGAATTGCGTCACTGGTGTTGGTAGCTGGAGCGGTATAGTTTTCACCGGTTCCAATGAATAACAAACCTCTTTTTGCATCCACGGTAGGACTTGCCCAAACAGGAGCGCCGGAAGGACCATAAATTGAGCCTCCATTTTCCTTTTTCCCGGAAATCTTGGCTTCCTCAGCGATTACTTTATGTTTCCATATTTCAACCCCGGTATTAGCATCCAATGCGGTCACTCCACCTGATGAGTTACAGCATTCATAGTTCGGATCTTGAGTTGAGACTATTTCGAAGGAAGTAATAGGGATGTAAACGATACCATCATGCACCACCACTGAACCAGTGACCGAAGATAACGGGTGTTGACCAGCTCTTTTCTTCCAGTTTAATTCCCCAGTTCGGATATCGACGGAATAGGTATTGGTCGCATAGTCGGCAAAGTATGCGGTAAGATTTTCATCCTCGGCGGTATAGGTAATTGCTCCCCGGATTGCAGCATCAGCCTGAAACATCCATCCGATTTGACCGGAATGACGATTCAATGCATAGACTTCTCCGAACTGACTTCCTACGATCAACCAATTTCCAATTATGGCAGGTTTGCTTCGAACTATTGTGGCGTTTGGAAAGGCAAAACTCCATTGCAGCTCCAAAGATGAAACGTTTTCAGGTGTGATTCCCGCTTGGGCAACTGATCGAAAGCCTGTGCCTTCCATATCTCCACCCCAACCTGAATAATTGAATTCCGATTGGATATCCTCCTCCGAAATGGAGAAAGCAGTGTAGGCAGATTCTGGAATAACTGTTTTTATTAATTTTTGATTGGTGAGGTATTGGACCACTGCTTCCCGTTCTTCTAGGCTCAATTGCTCTGCCTGCACTCGCATTTTTCCCATGTTCAGGGCGGCCAGGATTGCATGAGGAGACATGCCCGATAATAAACCTTTGGCAGGAGCAAGGTTCGTGTTACCTTCTGTATGGCAAGCAACGCAAACGGTCGTATAGGTTTCTTCTCCGAGTTTTAATACCTCATCAGAAACAGTGAGTTCTGCCGTAATACCATTTTCTACTGGTTTTTGACAAGAAGTGATCAGCAAAAAAATCAGGATTATAAAAGTTGAAAATTTTGACATAGTACTAGGATTAAAGGGAGCTTAAAAAAAACAAATGTTAAGATGCCTCTCCAATATAAACGATTGATTTAAAGAAAAAAAGCTATAAAGAAGAAGGTGTCGGCAAAAGGAAGTCTTGAAAAAGTCCAAAAAATAAATAGGGCTTCCTCTGATTGAAATTCCTCAGAAACTTGATTAGACTAACACATCCCGATTGGTAATTCGGATTTAAACCTTCAGATTGTTGAGGTCTAAGCTTAAGTCTTTTTGGTTCATGCGTTAGCTTTTTAAGAAGGAGTTTTTTCATCGATGTAACGAAATGGTTACTTTCTTGGCCTAATTTTTTTTAGTCGCTTTATCTCTGTTTGTATAGCTTCTTTTAATTCAGCTATTACTTCGAAGCCTCCATTTGAGCTTTTACCGCATCAGCGGTACCTTGGATGAAAGCTTGAATTTTTGTGACCTCGCTTTCTGTCAATTTTTCTGAAAAATTGGGCATCCCAAGTTCCTTCAAAGCGTCTGTCAAAACATAGTTTTTTAGATTTTCAATCTTGTCTTTAGAGGAGAATCCTAGATTTGGAATATTTCCTCCCTTACCTAAGACGGGGACTCCATGACAAATCACACAATGTGTAATATAGAGTTTAGTACCCAGTCCAATATCTTGAGGATCATAGGCCACACCGCTCAGAATAGTTGAGGCTTCCTTTAATTCAAGCTCAGGCATCTGAGTTTTTCCATTGAGTGCGAACGTGTAAACTCTACCTTGATTTTGGTATTCGCTAAAGTTCGTAGATACGCCAATACTCCCTCCCCAACCGGCGGCTATACTTACAAGCTGCTGCCCATCTACTTCATAGGTGATCGGAGCAGCTATGACTCCCGTTCCGACTTGGACTTCCCATAACTTCTCACCTGTACGGGCATCATAAGCGACAAATCTGCCTTCAGAATTACCTTGAAAAACCAGATTTCCAGCGGTGCTCAACGTACCTCCATTCCAGGGGGTAGCATGCTCTACTTTCCATGCCACTTCGTTTTTTACAGGATCCCATGCCAATAAATGACCAAATGTCGGTGATTTTTTAGGAGTTGCTGAAGATAGGACGCCAGTATTCCAGCCTGTTCCGGAGGCAAAAGCTCCTGACTCGGTTGAATTGGCGACCCAATTCGGGTCATCTTCTATTACAATTGGGATACCTTGTGCAGGAATATAAACTAGCCCTGTTGTGGGGTTATAGGCCATCGGGTGCCAATTATGAGCTCCATGTGGTCCTGGGATAGCCTCATAAGAGCCACTTTTATAGTCCGCTTCAGAGATTTCTATCGGCCGCCCTTTTTCATCATATCCACTTGCCCAATTGACGTCCACAAAATTCTGGGCAGAAATAAACTCTCCATTTGTTCGATCGATCACAAAGAAAAATCCATTTTTTGGGGCTTGCATAATTACCTTTCTTTCAGATCCATCGATTTCAAGATCAGCCAATATCAGTGATTGTGTCGCAGTATAATCCCAATGATCTCCAGGGGTTCCCTGATAGTGCCATTTGTAACTTCCATCATCCGGATCCAAAGCAACTATTGAAGAAAGGAATAGATTATCGCCTCCTCCAGGTGAGCGAAGTCTTCTATTCCAGGGCGAGCCATTTCCAACCCCAACATACATCAAGTTTAGGTCGGGATCATAGGCCATGGCGTCCCACATGGTACCTCCACCGCCAAACTCCCAGTATTTTCCACTTGGATCCCAGGTTTCAGCTGCCATCTCTAATTCTGGTTGCTCAAACGGCAGATTCGGGTTTCCTGGTACTGAATACCAGCGCCAAGCTTGTTCCCCAGTTTCTGCATCATAGGCTGTGATAAAGCCCCTCACTCCATATTCTGCGCCACCATTCCCAATAATCACTTTACCTTTGAACACCCGTGGGGCTCCAGTAATAGTGTAATTTTTTGTTGTATCCAAGGTGACTTGTTCCCATATTTTGGTTCCTGTAGCTGCATCAATTGAAATCAGGCGCCCATCAAGCGAAGCAACGAAAACTTTACCTTGGTATAGTGCGACGCCCCGATTGACCACATCGCAACATGCCTTTACTCCAGTCTCGCGCGGCACTTTTGGATCATAGGTCCAGAGTTGTTTTCCTGTCCTCGTGTCGATGGCATGGACGATACTCCATGGAGCTGTGACATACATTATTCCATCAACTACAACTGGTGTGGCTTCCACTCCCCGGATGGAATTTAAATCGTAAGACCACTTTAGGCCGAGCTTTCCAATATTTTCGGTGGTAATTTCCTCCAGTTGACTGAAGCGATCTTCGGAATAATTTTGCCCATAACTCAACCAGTTTTTTGAATCATTTTTAGCATTGACTAAAGCCAGATCATTTACAGTATTAGTCACTGCAGAGATGTGATCAGTAGTCCCTTTTATGGAGGAGTTATCTTTTTTACATGAGTTGCACGCGATCAGTATGATGAAAAATGGAAGAAAGATTTTGAGTGATTTTTTCATAAGTTCCGAGAGGTTCTTGATTAAAAAAAAATTGAAGATAAATTCATGTTAATTGGAGTTGTCTTTAATATAAAAATACTCCAACAAATTTTTTATTAGCCTATGTTACTGGCTAATTGTACTGCGTAACCTACTCAATATCATAAATAAACATCTCTTTAACAATACTCAGAACAAGGTATTTAATTTTCAAAAAAGCCCGAATGAAATGTTCGGGCAGTTAGTTGGATAGAGATGATTCAAAGATCAATTCTATTAGAAAATTCCCAGACTCTCTAGGATCCTTTGATATTAGGTGATCTCCTTGTTTACTCTTTGCCAGGAATCTTCTCAAAAGGCTCTTTCACTGGTCTTAAAAATCCGCTTTTCATAACATGAGTAATTGATCTCATATTTGAAATATCATCAGAAGGGTCATCAGTCAAAATGATTAGATCGGCCATTTTTCCATTTTCAAGCGTTCCAAAATCATTGGCTCTTTCCATTGCGAGTGCGCCATTTTTGGTTGCCATTTGGATAATGTCTTTTGTAGGAATCCCTGCCTTTTGCATCGCTTCCATTTCATCATAAACAGATATTCCATGCAGCGTACCAGGATTTCCTGCGTCAGAAGAAAGTGCGATAGTGATGCCTTCGTCATAAACACGCTTTAGGTTTTCCGACGTGATTTTTTCTCTGCCAGCAATCATTTGGTCAGTTCGCTCTGTGAAAAAAACCTCCACATTATCTGGGAAATATTGTAAAAAGCGACTCGATGACTTGAGTAAATTTCTGGTCCTTTCATCTATGACATTATTTGGGTCATTAATTTCAAATCCCGTTTTCAACGATCTGTAGGCAGTGATATAACCACCAAAAACTACTAAGGTGGGGCAATAAATAATATCCAATTCTTTGGCTAAGCTGATAAATTCTTCATCAATCGGTTGATCACCTACACTGTGAGCCAGGATTTTTGCGCCAAAAAGAAGTGCTTGTTTAGCTTGTTCAAGGGTGACTGCATCCACTATCATTTTTTTGTTCCTAGCGGCAATTTCATTTTTGACTGCAATCATACTGTTCATGAATACGGTATCATCAAGATATATTTCATGGATTTTGATTCCCGTAGCCCCTAAACTATCATTCAATCTTACCGCTTCTATGCCAATTTCAGAGGAGGTGATACTTATGAATTGACTATCTGTAGGAGTTCTGCTGTAGGTTGTTTTATTAATTGAAGGGGGAGTGAGGAGTAAACCGGCCGCAGCTACATGTGGGGCATTGGGATTATTTTCAGCGGATCTTTGCAAGTCTAATGTCCAGGCAAAGCCACCTAAATCGTAAACAGCAGTGACCCCTGATCTCAAATAGGCTTCATAGTATCGCTCTGGGTGGTTTTTTTGCTGTTCTTGAACCTTAACAAAATCTATTGAATCCCTGATGTCTAGCGTACCCGGCCTTGCGTCAAAAAATCCGGTTTGTGAGAAATGCACATGTGCATCCACAATTCCCGGCGTAATGTATTTTCCTTTGACATCAATTAATTCTGCATTTTCTGGAATGCTGGTTTCATTGCCGCCAATTGCAGTTATGATTCCTTCTTGGATAATGATGACTCCATCTTCAATAACTTCACCATTTCCGATAAAAATTTTAGCACCTGTTAAAACGGTAGATGGAATAGTATCTTGCTTGGATGTGCAACTTAGAATAAGAATAAATATGCCGAGGAGCAGTTGAATTTTTTTCACCATAATTTCTTAGTGCTGATAAGGGTTAACTTGTTTGTTATACACTCCGCACCAATACTTCTTGTTGAGCTACGGTTTTATATTTCTTCAGGAAGGTACACTTTCCAAATTGAAAATCACTCGATTATAATTATACCGTACTTTATTTCATGAAAAAATGCTATTAATTCGCTTTGGTTTAGGTAAGGATTTAAGTCACTTCAGGTTTTTAAGATCAATTTTAAATAGCTCGGCGGCATTTTTCCATAAGATCAATTCTTTTTTCTCTTGAGTCAAATCCAATTGATTGACAAATTTCAAATAGGAATCCATATTAGAAATCGGCCAATCGGTTCCATAAAGAAGGTAATTTGGATTTCCTGCATAAGTGATCATTTGTTCGATTTCTTGCTTCATAAATCGCTCAAATTTCTCGGAAAAGGCACCTAAGACCAACCCCGAGATATCTGCATAGACATTTTTATTTTTGTATACCACTTCCATGCAGTCTTTGATCCAAGGATTTCCAAGATGACAAATGACGATTTTTAGGTTGGGATAGTCTACTGCTAAATCATCGATCTGAAGAGGATGAGAATATTTCACTCGACCAGTAGGAGCATAGGTGTCTCCTGAGTGAAACATTACCGGCACATCATATTCAATTGCCATCTCATACCAGACTTTCAACCGGCTATCATTTGGATAAAATGGTTCATATCCCGGATAAAATTTCAATCCTTTGATCAACCCTTGACCTAGGTATTCACCAATCTGTCGAATGTCCCAATGGTTATAATGCAAGAAGCTGATGCCAGCTACAACTCCTAAATTTTTTTGGTGTGAAATAGCCTCTACCACTTTTTGGGTGCTAGGTCGATGTTCGTTGACTTTGTAGGAAGTGAGGACCAGAGAGTAATCCACCTTATTTTCTGTCATGGAATCTGTGAGCAGGGAAAGGCAATCTTCCAGAGATTTTACTTTTTCTTCGTGGTAATTATTGATGTGAGTATGTACATCTATAATCATTTGATTGGTCATTTTTTTGGAATCTGTAAACTAGTTTTCATTTTTAAAGTAACCCTAGATTCCAAGAATAAGTAAAAAAAGGATCAAAACCCCAAAAAAAAGCCCGTCCAAGAATGAACGGGTCTTGAAATAAGAATTGATTTTACTTTTTAGTTAAAGTTTTTTATCAGTTGGTAACTGAACTGCAAGATTTCCTGATAGTTCTCCTTGCTTATTTTTTCATCGATACCATGAAAGCGAGTCATTGACTGCGCATCGAGTCTTATTGGGTAAAAACGATAGACATCTTCAGCGATATCATAAAAATAGCGGGCATCAGTACCCCCACCGACTAAACCCGGGACTACTACAGTTCCAGTGTACAGTCCCCGAATGGTTTTTTCCAATGCCGTATAGGATTCCGAATCTACAGAGGATACGGGAGAAGGATTCGTTAAAAAGCCCACCGTCTCTACGCGTACCTTATCTGAAATGACCGATTCGATATGGGCCTTTACCGACTCGATAGTCTCGCCGGGTAGTATTCGGAAATTGATTGTCGCCTCAGCCACCGTTGGGATGACATTGTTTTTCACTCCACCACCGATAATCGTCGGCGCAGTTGTGGTATGTGCATTTAAGCCTTCTAAGATTTGCTTTTTAAAGAGCCATGGATTGGCAAAAGCTATTTTGGTGAAAAATGGAAGTTCCGGTCCCATATACTCCAACTGGGCATCAATCGGTGGAACTAGCTTATAAGGCAATTGATTGTTTTCCAAGTCTACGATAGCTTGGGCAAGCATACCGATGGTGTTTTCACGAGGAGGAGCAGAGCTATGTCCGCCATTTGTTTCTACGATCAATCTGAAGGAAGCGAAGCCCTTTTCTGCCAAATTGATAATTGCCACTGGGGAGCTTACGCCAGGGATCATACCTTCTGCGATATATCCACCTTCATCAATCGCCATAGCCGCTTGTACGCCTTGGGCCTTTAGGTGAGCAGCGATTTCTGCAGCTCCCTTTCCGCCTCCAACTTCTTCATCATGTCCGGAAGCGATGTAAAGAGTTCTGGTGGGCTGATAATTTTCTGAAAGCAGTTTTTCAACGGCTTCCAAAACAGCGATCAAAGTGCCTTTATCATCCATCGTTCCGCGGCCGATGATATGTGTGTCTGTTACTTTTCCTTCAAAAGGTGCTGCTTCCCAAGCCCCCAAGGTAGGTTGATCCACCGGCACCACATCCTGATGAGACATCATAATCAGTGGTTTTTTGGAAGGATCAGAGCCTTCCCATTTGTAGAGCAGACTGTAGGTGTTAATTTTTTCCAGAGAAAGATTCGCATGTGTCAAAGGAAAAGTTTCTTCCAAAAAGCGATGAAAGCCAAAGAAAGCAGCTGAATCCGGAATGGCGTCTTCACTAAAAGAGATAGTCTGGAAAGTGATGGCTTTAGATAGGTTTTGGTAGACCTGATCCGAAAAAGTTACTTTTTCGATGGGTTCTGCTTCTACTTGTTTGGAAGCGAGCCGAAAGGTATTGAATAGTAAGATGGCGACTACTGCGATGAGCAAAAGAAGCAGGCTTAGGAATATTTTTTTCATGATTGGGATTTTTCTAGCATTCAATTTAATTTAAAATGTAGAAAAACCTTGCAGGCAAAAGGTATATACCCAACTAAAAATAATTTTGGAATCGATTGATTCACGTCCTTTAGCTTACTTAATAGAAGAGCTCCACGTAATAACTGGCAAAGTTTTGCCAAAAATTACTTTCATTAATCTGCCAAAGGAATGAACCTCCCAATAAAAGTAAAAATACGGTCAGATAAGGTTTGAAATCGTTTTTCTTTACCAAATCATAACCCAATAATACCCCTACAATTACTAGGTCGAGTATATCAGTAATAGTTAAAGCAGTAAAGAGAGGTAAATCAAAACTTGCTACAAGTCCTCGTCCCACTCCAGGACCAATGGCCAAAATAGCTGTGGCTATCATATATCGCATGTGGGCAGCAGACTTTTTGCGGTAGCCCATGGCTAAGGCCCAAAAGATGGCAAACGTGATTAACCCGCGAATATCAAGTGCCATGAAACCTAAGTTTTCGACCTCTGAAAAAACATCGACTCCACGCCAGTAGGAACCTTTCCCAACCAAAAACATCGAGATAATAATCAATGGCCCTAATATATAAGATACTTTGCCGATAGTTCGGTGAAGTTTAGCTTTCTTAAAATATATTAGCATCGGCTGTATCACTAATAAAACTAACCAGGCCATTAAAAGGGCACCGTGAATATGGATGACAGTAGTTGCGTTTTCGAAGGTTGGGAACTGGCTAGTGTAAGAATCATAAAAACCCCATTGCACGCCGATTATTATGACAATTATGAAAAGTGCTATATAACGATATACATTGGGTTTTTGAATACTTAGCATAGATTTAATTCCTTTGGGTGCCTACTAATCTAATGATTTTTTTTGGTTAGGAGGTTTCATTTTGAGTCAAAATAACTCTATGATATCCAAGGGATTTCTTAAGAATGTTTATTGAACTATTTCTATTACTTACTGTAGCTTTTATAAATTAAGAGTGCCGCAGCAAGGTCTTCGATAGCCAAGCCTACAGATTTGAAAAGTGTAACTTCTTTATTCGAAGTTCTTCCGGGATGATCGCCTTTAATCAGTTCAACAATATCTGCCTTCACATCATTTTCTGTAATGGTTCCTTTGGCGATAGGCAGTGCAAGTTCCCCTGATTCATGCAATGCCCCTGCCCGTGAATCAACAAAAATGGAGCTCTTTCGAATAGCTTCATCATCCGTTTCCCTTGTGTCAGGTTTGTAGGATCCCATCAGATCTAGATGTGTTCCTTGCTTGATCCATTCTCCTTTAATAATGGGGATTTTAGTAGGCGTAGCAGAGGTAATGAGATCTGCTTGTTGGGCTGTTTCTTCTAGGTTAGTAACGGCTTCTGCAGAGATTCCTTGCTCATTCAATCCTTCAATGAATGCCTCCATTTTAGCTGGGTTTCTCATCCATACACTCACTTTTTTAAAATCTCTTACAGCCATATGAGCCTGTGCTAAATGCTGTGCTACTTTTCCTCCACCGATAATCAATAAATTTTCAGCATCTTCTCTGCATAGGTATGAAGCCGCAAGTGCAGATGTGCAAGCAGTTCTTCGAGCGGTAATCTCGGTGGCATTCATCATTGCAAGTGGCTCCCCAGTTTTGGCATTGCTAAGAATATATTGCGCAAAAATGGAGGGAATATTTTCATTGGCATTTGCGGGCGCTACAATCACCTGCTTCATGCCCAGATATTGGTTGTTCCAGACTGGCATCAGGATCAACGTGTTGTCATCTCCTTCTGTCCTTTTATAAAAATGATGGTGCCTCAACGGCATGGTATAATCAGATTGAAAAATTTCCCGAAGCGATTTGATCAGTTTTTTGTAATCAAGAAGTCCAGCGATTTTATCATCGGGGATTAGTAGCATATGGATTTGTTGGATTGGTCTGAGACTCCAAGTTCAAGAATTTATCTAATAATTCTCCTTGAGTTTGTGGTAAGTTCATATGATGGATTTGTATCTACTTACTTTTGGTTGGAGGAACTACTTACAGTCTAAGTTTTAACTTGATCAGGCTTAGAAAGGGAAATAATTACTTGGTTTTTTCAACAATTAGTAAGAAGTCAACTTTTGCTGAACCCCCTAAAAACATCATCGTTGGTTTCACATTCGGAATGATTGAAATGACATCACCCGAAAGTCTATTTAAATACTTTTCTAATTTCTCCTGCATATTGTCACGACTGACTTCAAGACGATGTACTTTGTAATTCATATCTCAACCATATTTTTTATCCATGATTTTACAATTTTTATGACTCAATCCCCAATTTGACTCTAAGTTTTTTAAACCTTAATAGCCTTTTCAACTCCCTTTGTTTGGTGAGGTTATGAAATCATTATTACCCACATGTCTAAAGAGTTTTGTTAAAGGTGGTGAGATGACCTTACTTCTATCCTTGGATTACTTTAAATGGGAACTCCAGGGAAATAAGTGTTTTACGCGAGATGAGTATCGTGGTTAGTTTTAGTTCCAAAGACGATCTGAACTGCTGAAAAAAGAGCTTCCATTAAGACAATTAGATCATCTTTCCTGAAGCTTTTGCCTGTGCATCTAAACTACGTCCTATCAGAATTCCTATCACCATTCCAATGGAAATCCCAAAGGAGATTCCAGTGGATCTCTCAAAATTGGAAAGCACCACAATTCCAAAAAGAACTCCAAAAGAAGTACCGAGACCCATGCCAAGGTTTGTGTAATATCCTTCGGGAGTCAAAGAAAGAAGTTCTTTCATCTTTTTTTGAAAATGGCTAAAGGCTTTCTTGAAGTATCTAGTGTTTTTAGTGCCTTCGGCGTTTAGCCCCAAACCGTCGAGTGTCTGTTCGACCACCTTCATTTCCAGTGTTGACAAATGTTTATTCTCCAAACTTCTCAACTGCCTAATGAATTTTTGAAAGATAGCTCTTTCCGATTTCTGGGTTGTTGCTGAATTTAAATTTTCGAAATATCTAATTGCATCTTTAAGTCTCATGATTTTTGTTTTTCTTATTTAGTGTACCAAGTCAGCGGATTATTACACTTTATCAAAAATATTTTTCGATCGCTTAAAGATTGTCGGCTCAAAAGGTATTAAAAGAAATGTAGGTAAGAATCTCTAAGGAGCTATTTTGGGGATAATTTTAGAAAGCTGAAAAATTACCAGAATTTTAACAATAGGAAGACCAAGCTTGGCAAGTACTCGGGATTAATGGAGTATTACAGACTAATTTTATCCTTACAAATGGGAGTTTGGATCAGGTTACTAAGGCGTAGTTCAAAACTAGGCCTTAGTAATAATTCATATACAATGAAAATGCGTACAATAACCTATCTATTCCCCACCGCCTATTTTCTCAATTTCAATTCGTCTGTCTTTGCGCTCTAAGGCTTTATTGAATTCCTGAATGTCATTGTTGACCAAGTTAGAAAACTGCTCAATGGCCACTTTTAAACGTGCGTCCAAGACTTCGTAGACTTCACCTTGTTGGTCGGTTGGCCGGTAGTCTATGCCACTGGCATTAATATCACTGGCCAAAGCGCTCAATCGACCATAAAGTTTAATAGGGGAACGAAATGCATCTTCACGCGCACCAGTTAAGTGAATGTCATAAAGTTTGGAGGCAACCTCTTCAGCGGCAACTTTCAACCTGAGTGCCTCTTTCTGTGTTTTTTTATCCGACTCTTCAGCGAGAATTAGGTCCAGCTCTTTACGGAGTTGTTCCACAGCATTGATATTACTGACAGCCAAATTCATGGCATCGCGCAACTGTAAGGAGAAAGCGACTTGCGCTTTTATGTCTTCCAAACTGCCTTCAGCATAAGGATCTTTCAATACGTTGAATTTGGCTGAGGTCTGGTCCACTTCATTTCCTGCTGTATCTGTTAAGATCAAGGTAGCCATGTATTCACCCGGAACAACTCTTGGTCCATATTGTCCTGCCATCAAGTCTAAGTCCCATTGCACTAAAGGTCTCCAGCCTTCTCCATTGAGCTGTACCCAAGGTCGGCCGGGAGGGGCAACCCGAAGTTTTGGCTGAAAGGTAGGTTCATAGCGAAGATCCCATTGAGCACGGTTGGCACCTGCTTTTTTACTGGCTTGAAGGCTGCGCACCAATTCACCATTGGCATCTTTAATCTCAATTTTAGCATCTCCTTCAAAGTCTTCTGGCAAATGATAATTCAGGCTGGCACCATAGCTTGGATTGCGACCGGAGCTGAGGCTACCACCATCTGTTTTAATGCTTTCACGGTCATTGAATCGGTATGCGTCCCGTACTTCATAGAAAGAAAGATTTTGAGTTTTATCTAGATTTCTGATGGCAGCAAGATCATCCAAGATATAATAGCCACGACCATAGGTACCAACGACCAAGTCGTCAAAACGCTCCTGAACTTCCATCCAATAAACAGGTGCAGGAGGTAAATTGAGTCTTAATCGACTCCAGCTTTGGCCATCATTATGGCTCACATAAATACCCTTATCAATCCCTGCATAGAGCAAACCTGGCCTTTTGGGATCTTCTTTAACCACATGGACAAAACTAGATTCGGAGCGAGGAATGCCATCCGAGATCTTTGTCCAGCTTTGACCATAATCAATCGTTTTGAATATATAAGGATCAAAATCACCCATTTGATGTAAGTCAACGGTCACATAAGCAGTGGCTTTGTCGTAACGAGAAGGTTCTATATTGGCGATGGTACCCCATTTTGGAAGGTCTGGAATATTGGCTGTAAGGTTTGTCCAGTTTTCACCTCCATCTTTGGTCAATTGCACTTGTCCATCATTGGTGCCCACCCAGATCACACCCGATTCGAATTTTGATTCTTCAATTGCAAAAAGGGTTGCTCCGTCAAAAGTCATAAGGTTGTCAATGGCAACGCCTCCCGAGTTCTGCTGATGGTCTTTTAAGTTCAAAGTCAAATCAGGGGAGATAATCTGCCAACTTTGGCCATCATCATCTGTTTTATGCACGAACTGACTACCAACGTAAACTCTTCCTTTCGTGTGAGGGGAATGACTTAAAGGGAAATTCCAATGCCAGCGGTATTTCATATCTGCCGGTGCCCATCCATAGCCAGCTTCTGGCCAAACCCGTACTTCTCTGGAATGACCGGTTCTCAAATCATGTCTTTCCAAACCGCCATCATAGCAACCAGACCAAATTATATTGTTATCTGTTGGGTCAGGTCGGGCAAATCCACTTTCGCAGCCTCCCACACCTTTCCATAGCCCTAAAGGAATATAGCCAGCTAAAGAATTACTTGGCCCCATGTACGACCAACCGTCTTGTCGGTTACCAAAAACGTTATAGGGGATCTGATCATCAACTGCCACATGATACATTTGAGCAATAGGCAATACTACCCGCTGAAAGGATTCTCCATGGTTAAAGCTGATACTTACACCCCCATCATGGGCCACCATCATGCGGTCAGGATTAGTGGGGTCAATCCAGATGTCATGGTTATCGCCACCACCTCTAGGCGGTCTTGGGTTTCTTGTTTTGCCTCCATCGAGGGAGTGGACAAAGCGCACAGACATGGAATAAATCTCATTTGGGTCACCTGTATTCACTCTGAGTCTAGTGTAATAGGGTGCACGTTCGTTCCAATCGTGCTCCTGGCTCATCAATATCCAGCTCATGCCCTTGTCTGATGAACGCCAAACTTCGGGGCTTTCTGCTTCAAAAAGTGCATAAACCACATTCGGATCACTATGTGAAACGGCTACAGAAGTTTTACCTACCGGTCTTTCTGAACCGGAAGTCAAGCCATTCTTACTCATGGGTTCCCAGGTATCTCCACCATCGGTAGATTTATAGATGCCACTTCCAGCTCCACCTGAGTTGAGCCCCCAGGTATTGATGTTTATAGACCACATGGCCGCATATAGAATGTCCGGATTTTGTGGATCAATGGCTAAATCGGAGGCACCTGTCCCTTCATCAATGAAAAGCACCTGCTCCCAAGAATCCCCTCCGTCTCTACTTCGGAAAATACCTCTTTCTTTTTGTGGACCATAGGTATGCCCTAATGCAGCTGCATAAACTGTGTTTGGGTCATTTGGATGTACTAATACCCGCCCAATTCGACCCGTTTTTTCCAAGCCTTTATGTTCCCATGTTTTACCTGCATCGGGGGAAAAATAAATCCCATTTCCCATGGCATGTGCAGGTCGAATGACAAACGTTTCCCCTGTTCCAACCCAAACCTGTTTTGGGTCAGATGGAGCTAATTCTACGGCGGCAACGGATGAAATATCCTGATCATCGAAAATTGGCCGCCAATTGATCCCCATATCTTCTGTTTTCCAAAGACCCCCAGAAGCCGCACCGATATAGGCAACTTGTGGATTACCCAGTTCGCCAATAACGGCGATGGCGCGATTACCTTCAGGACCGATAAATCGGAATTGATGATTGTTGAGTTGCTCATCCAAAGAATTCTGAGCGAAGGTGATAGAAGAGATTAACAGGAGTGATAAAAAACTAAGTAAGGCTTTTTTCATGGTGTTGTAGATGCTTGGGAATTTCAAAATAAGGAATAATACAATAACATTTATTTGATTCCTATGAAAAGAGAGATTGACTATTGATTGGTAAATAGAAAACCCATTTTCTTTTTCGGTACTGGTATGTACTGGCTGCGGCAGATCTTCCTATTCGATGAGAAAGGAGGGGTCAAACCTTTTTGTACACGATTAATCCAGCAAATACGAGTACGATCAAAATTGAAATCAAGATTACTGTTCTCCAATAGAGTTTATCAACCATGCCATCCATTTTGTCAAAAGTCATTTCCAGACTCTGAGTAGTCAAAGTAGTTAAGTCTTGAAAAGTTGCTTGCCGCTGTAGTGTCAGCTCTTCGATTAATAAAGCTAAAACGATCTCTCGTTCACTTTTTATTTCATTCAAAATAATTTCCCGTTCTTGACGCAAGGCCTGGATTACAGCATTTCGCTCAGTACTAATGTCCTTAAAAGCTCCTTCGCGCTGGTTTTCGATTAATTCAGGACTGGATTCTATAAAGAGTACCATCCGCTCTAATAAGCGAGCCAACGAATCAAATCGACCGGTTAATTCAGGGTTGTTCAATGTATTATTTAATAAATATTCGGCCTCCCAGCGCACTTCCTTGGGCAAAACCTCCATATACGAACTGACTTGAGAGCGCAAGCCATCGAGACTTTGTGCCATGTCTACTGCAAGACCTTTAAAAGTAACTTTTTCGGCCGTTTGAATTTTCGTCATCAGTGGGATGGTAGATTGTCTAATAAAATACGAGCTGGTGATAGGATGCTCTTTGGCAAAATCCGTTACAATTTTAGTCCCTTCTGAAATATCATTATCCGGGACTAAATTCCTGCCAATGTTTAATAAATCTTCCCAGAGTAAATCCAGAGTCCTTACAGCGATCTGTTGATAGTCTCCAAATAATCCCTTACCGGCACCTTGCTCAAAATATAATTTCATCTGATAGGTAAATACTGCAACATCGACAAATCCAAGAAAAGGGTCATTGTTGTATATCGAGGCATTAGCAACAGGGATGGCATTCATTTTCCACGTTAAAGCTTCCTTATCTATAGAAGCATTCGAAGAAACACTCATAATGCTGTCTGCAGATTCTGTGATGGTCCTTGAAAACTTATAAAAGAAGTCATTCATTGTCACTCGTAATTCAAGCGGAGATAGTTCTATTCCCCCCCCACCTGGGCCAACTGATTCATTATTCTTTTTTTGTGCCAAGCTTATCGGACTGACCAGTAAAAAAATGAGCAAGATCCTGTAAACCAAAGGAAATCTTATGGAGGAAAGGGTGGTGCTTTTCGACTTTAATGATTCCATAGTGTTGTTTTAAAATAAATAGTTTAATCAGTTCATCCGATCCTACAAAAAACAATTATTTCCGATTTCTTTTATTTAGGAATGAGTTTTTTAAAAGTGGTTGAACCGGAATAAATTAAAAATAAGGAATTTCTAGCTCTTGGAGTAGCGTTGAATGAGAGGAATAGAATACTCTGGACCCTTCTGAAGCGCAGAAATTATTCTGATCAATAGAAATAAGCTAGCAGGCAATTAGATATCAAACGAAAATAGTTCAGAGTTTCATCTGCTATGACTATCGATTTTAATCGTTCTAAGACTATTGAGAGTTGAAAATAAAATATTCTTTAAAATCCGTTCAGAATTGGAATTGTACAAAACCCATAAGAATAGCTGGATTCCAGCGCTAGGAATCCAACCCTAGGGAGGAAGGTACTTTGGATTAAAGTGATTGATTTGGATAATTGATAAAAGATTTATTCACTTTTAAAAAGATATTTGGGTAGGACAAGGCGTTAAAAAACAATTAGGTAGACTGTTTTGGTCTTGGGTAGTCTGCGACAATTGTCTGAAATAAGGTAGGAAAACTCTGCTTAGATAAAACATTGATGAAACACTCGAACGGGGCAAGCAAAAATACTCACTACTAAAACTATTTGTTTGAAACTAGAAATGGATGATCATTACTTTACTTTTGATCGGGTTCATAATTACTCTTTTTGAAACTCAATTTTGATATTTTATCTTTTTTTCTGGTGAGAAAAATACCTAAGAGTATCAAGATTAGAGATGGGATAAACGTTAGTCTGGCTATTGGACCTGTGCCAAGCGCAAGATTTCCAGCCTCAATGATCCCAAGACCATCCAGATCCATTACTATTAAAAATGGACCAGAACCTATGATTAGTAGCCAAATACCAGCTTTCAAGGTTGGGTGAAATTTCTTCCAAGCTAATTGCATATCATAAGTTAAGGTTTACCAATGAAAATCAAAACCCTACTAAGTTTAGTTAAGAATCAGTTCGTTATGTTGGAATTGCATATATAAACCCAGATAAAGTAGGGATTGAAAAAAGCACTGAGAATAGCTGGATTGCAATGCTAGGAATCACGCTACGGCGGGTAGGTATATTAGATTGATGGCTCTGATTAATTCTCAAGGATATACTTTAATAATTCCTCTGCTCTCCTTTTATCAGTGGATTGATATCCTCTGATTGTTTTCCTATGGCCCAATATGATTTTCAGATTTTGCTTAAAGGGGAAACTTGATTTAATACCTTCAATATCTATATAGTAATTCCCAATATCTGAAAGTGTGGTATCGTTTTCATTTAGAAGCAATGTCCCATCCACGTATTTGATTCGTTCATTCCAGAAGTCATGCCATAAGGTTTGCTCGATCCTTTTATAAAAGTTTTTCCCCCAATCATTTCCAGTATAGTAATTGTCCAATAACCGCTTTAACTGCATGTCCTTGAAAAGTGCGATGTTTCCGGTAGAGATCAGGTCGTTGTAGGTAGATTTATTGAGTGCGTAAGTAGGGTTCCATACAGCGAATTTTGTTGCTCTGGCCACTGACAGTTTATCTAATTCTGGCTGTTTTCCTTCTATAAAATCTAATAATTGGCGACCATAGTTTTCAAATCTATCATTTTGCGCCATCGTCCGGTCAATGGATTTAATGTCACTTTCAATATCAGATTTAAGGAATTCCAGGTATGATAACCTAACTCTTTCAGATTTTTGTGCTTCATTCCAATTGTTTACTTGAAGTGCTAGCAAAATACCTATCATCACCAATGCTATTTCACCAAAGGCATATACTAGGTATTTACTGAAGTTGCTTTTGGCGATTAGTTTTTGCCTGATTTTTCTAAAGAATTGTATCATTTGCTTTTGTAAAGGAGTAAAGTAGTCTGCAACTATGGTTTTGATGCAGTTATATCCAGCTATTTAATGTACTGCCTATTCGGAAAAGAACCAAAATATGCTATTCTGGATGCCTCTTTCCCAGCTTTGATTAATAGTAGTGTTGGCTGGTTTAATCCCCAACTATTGTCGGGAGTGGGGACGGAAGACTACGCTTAGATTACGATCCGAAACACTCCCAGAGGATGAAACCAGAAATTGAAAAGGCTGAACCCGTAAGAATTCAGCCTCACCAGATCTAAAATTAATAAAAAGTCTATTCTTTGGTAGTTTCAATGACTCCTCTAAAATAGCCAAGAGATTCAGCTATCCCCATAAATGGATTGTCCATGTTTCTCTCATGTTCCAGGCTGCACACTCCTGTGTAGCCAACTTTTCTGATCATTTTGACCATTGCCGGAAAGTCAATAATACCACGGCCTACCTCAAGAGAATAGCCCTGTTTTGTCGGTCCTGTCACGTCCTTGATATGCATATCAAACACGCGGGTGTGATATTTTTCCATATCAGCCACCGGATCTTTTCCGTTGCGGGTGTCATGTCCAATGTCCAGGCACATACCAATTCTTGGATCGAGATCTTTAGTATGGTTCCAGACATCGTCCGCATCCTGATAGATATTGATATCTGGCCCGTGTAAATGAATAGCGAATTTAAAATCATATTCTTTCACTTTTTTATCGACATAGGGGAGCAGCTCCACATTGGGAACACCCACGATCAGCTTTACCCCAACTCGTTTTGCATACTCAAATGCCCTATCGATTTCTTCTTCAGATTTCATATAAATCGGGCCAACCCCATATCCTATGATATCATGTGCCTTCAGCTTTTCATGAAAGGCAGCAATTTCAACATCGGTACTGCTCATTGGCAAATGAAAATCTTTGATGCAGAGATAATGCACATCCAAGGCTTTTAAGGTTTCGAGGGTCTTGTCCAGATCAAATTTCACGAAGGTGTAGCCGGCAATGCCTACCTTGAATGTTTCACCTGTTTCAGGCGGAAGTTGTGGTCCAGGTCTACTGTCCTGTGCTTTGCAAACCATCAGGGAGAGTGCAAAAACAATTGTTAAAAAGGTTGATTTCATATGTTTATAATTTTTCTTTTTGGTCACCCCGAATATTCGGGGCAGGATATGGAATCTCGCAGATTATATTCATTCCAGTGTGTGACTTTATAGTCATGCCTGTCTGCCATTGGCAGGCTCGATCTCATATGGTTATTTTAGGAGTTATTATTGGCCAATTTAATAAATGCGCAGCAAAGAGAAGTATTGAGGTTTACTAATACTGCGGAATCGTTTCCTTTGATTTGGGCGGATGCGTATTTGGAATTGTAGGATTTGATTGAGGTGGGTTATTGGTGATGAATTAATTCACTTTAAAAGATATTTAAGTAGGACAAGGCGTTCTAATCAACCCGTACTGGTAGGTTGTTTTTTTAGGCCTTGGGCCAGTTTGTAAGATTGGAACATATACTTGGTGCTAAAAAGATCTGACTAAACCAAGACGGTGAGATGCTTCACTCAATGCCAAAAACGATTTGACTGAACCTGGGCAGGGTTTAACATCCATGATTTAGCAAACCTTTAGTTTGAGCCCCCTTAATTAGAAAAGTGAATCTTGAATGCATTAATTCATATCCATTACGCACCGAAATCCTACAGTTGCATTCCGTTCGAAGCCTTGGCTTACGCGGAGTAATTGCTGGCGGTGTGTCAACTCCCTCGGGCCTCCTTGTACATACCACCACGAACCAGAGGGTTTGAAATAAGATCCGCCTTTTAAAATGATATATCGATGGCTTCCGGATTGATATTCATCTTGAGTCAGTTGCCAAACCGTTCCCACTAAATCTTGGATTCCCCAGGGATTGGCTCCTGTAGGATGTGAGCCTATTGGCTCTAAAACACCATTGCCCAAATTGACCAAGGTGGAATCTATACCTTCCAAATGGACGAAAGTCAGAGTTTCCGTGACTGGTTCCAACCTTCGATTTACAGGAGTTTCCTGGTTCCAAGGCCAATCCCTTTGTTCTCCAGCCTGAGCGGCATATTGCCATTCTGCCTCTGTTGGCAATCGCTTTCCAGCCCATTTTGAATAGGCTTTGGCATCCTCTAAACTTACATAGGTGACAGGGTTATTTTCTTCTCCATCAGGTATTTTTCCACCATTCCAATGCTTTAGGAAATTAGCCGTGTCAGTAGGTCGGTAGTTGCTTTCCTTTAGGAATTCCTGAAACTCTTTATTTGTGACAGGGTATTGGTCCATCCAAAATGATTTCATTTGAAGTGTTTTACCTTCGTCTTGCTTTGGATAAGGGATAAATCCATCCCCATGGGTGGTTTTGAAAAGAAACTCTCCTGATGGGATGAGAATCATTTTGGAAGGGGAATTCAAAGAAGGGCTAGTTCTTTCGCTAACTGAAATCCTTCTTGGTGTACCGGGTTTGAGATTGAGAATAATTTCATCTAGTAAAATTCCTTCTTCCAGATATTGTAAGACAAAATCTCCCTCATATCTTCCAAAATGCTCAGAAATCCGGATCTTTTCTGCATTTGGACTTAAAGACAATGGCGTATTTTGATAGCTGGGGTTACCTTTCCATATTCTGATTTCACCTTGATCCTTTTTACTGGAAAAATGAATAAAATCACCGTTAATTTCTCCTTTTAGAATTATCGGGAATTGCGCGATGCAGTCAACGGCCCCTTCATTGTTTGTTCCCAATTCATATTCTGGGAAAGCATCCGTTTGCGCTTCTACCATCCATTTTCCATCAATTTGGACTGGTTCCAGGTTTTTGTGATACCAGATGTCTACAAAATGGCTTTTTTCATCAGGTTTTACCTCAAAAAGGTTTCCTTTAAATCCCTGAGGAATAATGCTGTAGATGGTGAAAATGGTTTTTGAGTCTTTTTTCCAGCGATTGACCCAAATACTATCCCGAATGGTGGGAATGAGAGGGGTATAGCCTCTAGAAGTAAAATTAAAAGTGTTTTCTCTAAGGATTTGGGAGGTTTTTCCTAGAAATTCATATTGATTTTCAACCCAATCTGGCTGTCCTGGCGCCATGATATTGATCTCGGTTCCATATCCATTGAAGAAAGCTGTAGCAAATTCTCTTTTTATTTTTTCTTTGAAAAGCTCTGCCACTCGGAATATGGCAAACTCTGGTTTGATCAACTTATTCAAATTGAGCATTGGGGGATAGTAAAGAGCATTATGAACTCTTCCGGAAACGATCGTAGGCATAGCTTTTGGCACGGCCATCCCTTCGCTATACATAATGACACCCGGTTTGGCTCGATCCGCTGCATTTTGAAAATCTTTCCCTGCTTCTGCTTTGGTATCCAATACCACCCCATCCGCGTCAGTCGCCAAAATCAAATCAAAAAGTCCCTCAAAATGGTCTTTTTCTTGGGTATCCACATCCCAAGGATTGTAACAAACAAAAAATCGAGTTCCCTTTTCCCTACTCATTTGAGCCTGATTTCTCATCGCTTCCAGTCCACCGGGTAGATCTTGGAATAGATCAAACTGGTTTCTTTGATCTAAACCAAGGGTAGGCCAAGTAGGCCAAATACTCACGACCTCATCGCCTCCATAGAGTTTTTTACCACGATCGAGAAAGTCTTGAAGAGTATATTCACCCTTCTCAATGTCATAGTAAAATTTGTCCCATGCATACATCAGATGCATGACATAGCTATGGCGAATCCACTGGAGATCCTTTCTTTCAAAAAGCTCATTGTCAAAATTATCTAAGTCAAAAAGCATTTTTTCTTGAAAAACCCGAGTCAGTCCGTTTTGCCAGGTGCCTGAATAATCCAATAGGTATAAATTGTAACTAACCGACCCACCGGGGAATAGGATGGTTTCAAACCTTCTCCTCGTGCCTTTTTCAATACTTTCCCTTTCTCTTCGAGTTAAAGCGGCAACCTTCAGCGCTTCTGTTACAGCATATCCGCTATAGCCTAAATCCCATGCATTATCTGGAACGATGACGTTGACAGGGCTTTGATCAGGAAGAAAAAGATGTGTTCTGGAAAGGCCGTGATTCCCCTCGCCAGTGATATAGGCCTCTGCATTTTGACTTGAAAAAGGGAAGACATTATGAAGCTGAAGGGTGTCCTGGGAAGTATTGGTAAAGCTGATTTGCCAAAAACCGTCCAGTGAATTGATGGATAATTTGATTTGCTCAGAAGGTGAATGGGAGGTAAAATGTAATTCTCCGATTTGGTAGGAAAATAGAGGGAGAATTTCACTGACCCTAATTGTTTTATTCTGGAAAGTGAAAGATTCAATCAATTGATTTTCATCCAGATTGAAGCCAAGGTTTTGATTTTGAGCAAGTGAATAATGGTAAATAAAAAAAAGTAAAAGTACGGAAAGGAGTTTTTTGGGATTCATGGAATGAAATGTCTTCGAAAAAGATAATAAAAGACGGGCTAATTGAAAAGACGTAAAAGTATATAGTACTGCGATCCCCTAGAGTTTACAGCGAAATGAGTCTTAAAAAATTAGATTGTTAAAAGTCAGATTGATAGTTTTTACCATTTAGCAAAACTCAATCTCCGATAGGATAAAACCGCCAAAATCGAGATGTTGAATAGTGTTCCGCTGATCCAAAATACCCAAGATAGGATTGGCACAGTTAAACCAATTGCACCCCGAAGACTGGACGGGATGGTAAGGGTAGTAAAGCAGGACAAGGCCTTAAAAAACAATCCTCGAGTTGTTTTAAACTAGTGCCGGTCCGTGATAATTGTTTGGAATTGGGTTGGCAATCTACGCCTTGACAAAACACCGATCTGAAACACCCACCCAGGTTTTGATTTTATTTAAGCTATTAAAGTTTCAAGAGCATAAGAAGCTCCAGCCAAATTAAGGTTCTGTTTCGCATATATCGCTTTTATGGTAAATGCTGCAAATAGAACAAAAGTTGATAAAAATATTTTTTTCATGATAAACTATTTTCGAATTCTAAAACTTATTAATAATCAATTAGTTATTACTACTGTTTTCCTGTTTTTATTTTCCAATATTAGTGCTATCGAATAGTCCTTACCTTACTTTTCAAAGTCTCAGTATTCCTTTTAGCCCTTCTCTCGCAATATCCAGTATAGGGCATATTTTAAAAAAACCTTATCCGTGTGGAAAAGGCTTTGTGGTTTTAATCAATTCCAAAAAAAGGATGCTTCATTTTCTTAACATCCAATTCAAAATTAGTTAGAAAGTAAAGCGTAGTTGCAAACTACGCTTAGGCGATGATCTGACTAAACTCAGATAGAGTTACATTTTTAGAATGCACCTCAAATCAAAAAGCTGGAATCGATCATTTAATGGTATTTTGGTGATCTTGTCCCTTTCTTAAAGTTTCTGTCAACTTCTGCTAAAAATCCCAGGCCAAGCTGCAAAAAAGGATTGTCAAACAAATCGCTTGTATTCCGACAACATTGAGACCGACTATCTGAAGTCACGAGCATTTTATGACTACTCTTTTATGAATCATAACGTTGGTCTAGCTTTTCAGATACCTTTAAAATTATATTGAAATAAAAAACGCTAGCCAAAATGACTAGCGTTAATTTCAACTTATATGATTTTATTTTTTAAAACTATCTTTAGTAATTTCTCCTGATAACCGTGCTACAGATGGATCACATGAAGGAGCGTCATACAAATCAATTACTTCTGAAGATCCACATTGTGTTAATTGGATTAAAACATCAATGCCTAACTCGTTTAAAGGAAGGTCAGTTGCGCAAAGCACTATATAATCACCATCAACAGTTTGAAAAGCAATTGGATATTCAACTCCGTTCAAAGTTAATTTGTAAAATTCATTAGTTTCAGGAACCTCAGAAGCAGCTACATAGAAACAAGTTCTATAGCTTTCATCCGGATTACACGCAGGGCCAATGTATATGTCCCCCTCGAGACCACCTAGACGAATCTCAGTAATATTCAAATCACAAATATTGACTGTAGGGTCATTGTCATCCAAGTCAGTTTCACTGCATTCATTGTCAATGTCAAAATATCCATCCCCATCCATGTCTATGGCATCTCCATGTCCCTGATGAGCATCTATAGAATTCACACTTACATTGATAATATCTCCCTTATGGCAAATATTAATTTTAGGATTTAGCCTAGCGTTTAAATCTTCAGTTGAAGAGGCTACTTGGTTTGATTCATTGATTAAAGAGGTGTCTTGAGGTAATTCCTCAATGCCCTGGTCTACACAGGCCATAAAGCCTGCCATTACAAATAATACTAAGATAAGTTTTTTCATAAGGTATTTGGGGTTGTTTAAAAAAGATTTAGTTAATAAAAATCCATGAAATTAACTTTGGTTTTAACTACTTAAATCAAACGATACTACGCTAATATCATGGATGGATTGAAAATATACGAAAAAACCATTACAATATTATTAGGTGGTATTTTCTAATGAAAGAGACTTTATCCTAGGAATAGATTTAATAGAAAAACAGATCAAGCACGAAGCAATTTGATCAAATTATTATACCCAAGATTGTGGGAGAAGGAGGTGTATATTATCTGAAATGCCAGCTATTTCTTAATTCTAAAACTCTTCCGTTATGATTAGGTTGATTGGGGCGAATTATTGACAACCTGTTTAGTTGCCTCTAATATGAATAATAAACCTTGTAAAATGTAAGATCCTTGATTTTATCACTGTCCGTGTTAATATAATACTAGCGATTTTCTTTTCGATCCCGTTTGTTTTTATTAAGTCTATTTATTCAATTTTCTCCGACTATTAAAAGTAATGCTTTTTCAAAATGTAGGTCTCTATTCCTTTCAATATCTTCTAGAGAATAAATGATTTCGTAATCAGGCAATACACCTCTGTTTACTGTGTTTTGTTTTGCTGATTTAGGGTAAAAAATATGATATCGTGGGATCCCTATCTCCAATTTGGAATTTGGTAAAACGACGAGTTGCTTTGACCCTGCAGCGTAGCCTTCATATCTTGAGCCCGTTTCTTCCCCTATCATAATGGCGTCTGCATACTCATTTAAGTACCTGGCAAGTGTGCTTCCTGACGAAAATGTTTTCCCATTCACCAGTACATAGATTTTACCTCTAAATGCTAATTTTGAAGGTTTGGGCATATTGTAAACTCTTTCTTTGCCCTCCCAGGAAATAGATTTTTTCAAAAACGTATCCGCATTGTCAGGTTTTAAAATAAATGGAATCATGTCATCTGCAAATTCATTTCTGCCACCCGTATTATCTCTCAGGTCAATGATGAGTTGGTTCACATTTTTTTCGGCCAATTCCCCAAAAATACTTTTGTACATTACCGTAGACTTGACTTTGTACTGATTGACTTTACTGTTATCGAAGGAAGGTAATTTTAAAACAGCATAATTTTCTTCGAATTGCAAGTCATAAAATGAATTGAGCTCCGTTTGTTGTGGGTTGTCATCATCAGAAATATATTTTTTGACGTTTGCAACTTGATTTGATCGGATAAGAGCCTGAATAGTGGCTGTTTTTTGCTCTTCCTTATCGCGGGTATATTCAAACTGATATGCGTCTGTTCGCTCAATATGAAAGAAGTAAAGCCAGGGAAATCCGATTTCGATATTCTTATTTGAATAAGTAAGAATGTCTCCATCAGAGGGAGAAACTTTATGCAGCTTTTCTAGGATGTCAGCTACGGTTCTTCCATTAATAGAGATAATCTTATCACCCCTTTTTAATAATTGTTCATTGGAATAATCATCCCAAACGTACAATTCATTAGAAATTAATTTCACAGAAACAGGAAGGTAGGGGTATGTATTATCTGGAATTCCTTTGTGAACCGTGTCTAGCCAATTTCCCAGATTAAAATGGCCTTCATTACTTAAGGCACATATTTCACTGACTAAGGTAAAATATTCAAAAATTGAAATAGAGTCCCCCTCTAAGGAATTCATAACCACTGAAGATAAACTATCAAAATTCGGATTGTAGTCATATAATGCTGGGTTATACTCTTGAATATTTTTGCGCAGAAAAGTTAAGTCATTAAGAGCTAGCTCTTTTTCGATGGTTTGTCCGAAAACTGGTAATTGACTTATGAAGAAGAAGAATGTAATGATTGTTGCTTTCATTTTGTGTTTCAGAATACCACCAACTTATTTACCATTCAAATTATACCCTCATTTGGTTGATAAAAAATTAATTTGGGCTTGGTTTTATTTGTAATTATTCCCTTTGAAATAGTGGTTGATTCAAGATCTTAAATCTAAACTTCAATTTCAAGTGTGCTGTGAATTTCCGAAATCATAGTAAAGTTTAGATACTCCAGACAATTGCCGAGGACAAAGCTTAGATGACGATATTACTACACAGGCGGGCGTTCAAGGAAAAAACATCTAGTGCTAAAAATTCTGAAACAGCCGGAAAGGGACTCTGTCCGCCTAGTCATAATTATGTTTTATATTAGATACTTTCTGTGTTTTGGTGCGGGAAAATAATTAATAACAAACCGTTTTGTCGAAAAAGACTCTCAAGACGGACTTAACTGTATCACCTATCATCTATGAAAAAGACATTATATCTGTTTCTGTTGACGGTTATTGGACTGGCGCTTTCTCTTCAATCTTATGGCCATCCCGGTCATACAGATCCTGAACTGGAAGAAATTAATGATTATTTAATGGCCATTCAATTGATGCGCCATAACGATCCTCAAGCGGTTGCCCTCTTTGAAAAATGGAAGCAATTGCGGGAAGCATCCTGGAAAATAAGGGAACTTACCGATAACGAAAATCTCCTGATCAATTCCACTGAGGTCATGGACCAAATTAGTATTGCTAAACGCTTGCAAAAGGATCTTTTGAGTGCTTGCCGAAACTATTTCCTTCAATTGGAACAAGAACAACCGATAGTCAGATTTCTGTTTGGTGATGATGGAATAAAGGTAGACTGGGATGATCCTGAATTTGAGGTGGAGGTTCAGCATTCCCAGGTGGTACTTGTGAAAATGACTAACCAAAGCCAGGAACAGCTTACCTTCAATATTTCTGGAAAATACAGCGATGATATTCTTTTTTGGAAAAAAGATATCCAGCTAAAAGGAGGAGATTCGAGATATACCTTTGCCGTTTTGCATCCCTTTAAAGAAGGAGTTTCGGAAAGTTCGATTCTTGTTAAAAATGAAAAAGGTCATCAGGCAGAAGCTAACTTACATCTCAAGAGTGTTGCCATGAAGTCGGTGCCTTCCAGAGTATTTCCTGGAAAAACGATTGACCTGATGTCTTTATCTGCCTATGACCATGTCGATAACGATCAACTGCCGGATTTTGACAGAGCGATTCGTTTTCAGGTGACTGATGCGGAGACTGGGAAAGCCCTTACTGCCAGAGTTGAAGTCAAAGATCAAAACAATAATTTATACTGGACACCTCTTAAAGGTCCTTCCTACGCGATGAATCGTACGACAGGCTGGAATACAACACTATGGGATTTTCAACCAGGACCTTATTTTTATATTTCCAATGAAGCAAGTCTCGGAGTAGAACCGAAAGGAAAAACCGCTTCTATTTACCATGGATTTGAGTACAAACCGATGACCATTGAAGTGCCTGAAAACGGAGAAGTGAAGGTGAAACTGGAACGTTGGATTGATATGCCAAAACTGGGCTGGTATTCAGGGCATACTCATATTCATACGACTGATAGTGGAATGCCGGTTATGTTTTCAAGGTATTGGCCTTTGATTACTCAGGCAGAAGACCTTCATGTATCTGCAATCCTCACGCTGAAAGGAGAATGGGACACCCATGCTATTTATGCCAATGAATACCCGATGGGTTTAAGAAAAGCATTTAGCACGGATGAACATTTGGTTACCTACGATCAGGAATACAGGAGTAACCCCTATGGACACTTGATCTTTTTGGGGTTAGATTATCTGATGCAACCGATCAGTTCGGGGGCACTTGGAGAACTTGCAGGCCCTGACTATCCGCCCAACGCTCTGGTATTACAGGAGGTATTGGATAATGGAGGAACCACCATAGGTGCTCATTTTGGAAATTTTATCACCAAAGGGGAACAAATCAAAACCCCTTGGCCATCTACAGGTTTTGAAATGCCCGTGGATGTGGCATTGGGAAAAATCCAGCTTGCCGAGATCTATGGCAATGGAGGTCAGCAGGCAGTATGGTACGATCTGCTCAACTGTGGGTTTCAAGTAATGGCTACTGCCGGCCCCGATTGGGATATAAAGGACACACCCAGGGTATATGTGAATCTGGAAGGAAAGCCTTTTACCTTGGAGAATTGGAGAGCGGCTTTACAGGCGGGAAGAAGCTTTATCACCAAAGGCCCGATGTTGTTTTTTACGGTTAACGGACAGCTTGCTGGAACAGAGATCATTACCAAAGGCAAAAAGGAAAAATTTGAAATTTCGGCGAAAGCGCTTTCTCCAGATGGGGATTTACCGGTAGAGATCGTTTACAACGGGAAAGTGATCAAATCTGGGACTAATCTGGATGAAACTATCACACTTGAAGATTCAGGTTGGCTGGCCGTCAGAACAGAGGGAGCACACTCCAACCCTGTTTTTATCAATTTCAAGGATAGGCCAGCAGGAATGTCAGGGCCTGCGGAAAGATTCATTGAAGTCACTGACCAATTTGAAGAGTGGGTCAACACAAAGGGCCTATTCTATACCGAAGAGCAAAAGCAGGAAGTATTGCAAGTGCTGGAAGAGGGTAGAAAAGTATTTAGGGGAGTTGTAGAGAATGCTAAAAATATGGGCGATAATATGCAAAGGGCAGGTAATCAGGATTGAAGGGTTTGATTGAGGTGGGTTATTGGTGATGAATGAGTTTGTTATTATAAAGTTACTATGGCAGGACAAGGCCTTAAAAAAAACCCTTGAATTGTTCTAGCCTTGGGGCGGCTTTTAGTAAAGGCAAAAACGCATTCTACCTAGATCTATCTAAAACTCCCAGACAGGGAATTAAATAGGAAGAAGATGAAGTATGCGAGATAATAGGTCAATTTCGACTTTTGATATCTGACATTTTAATCCATAAGTTTAGCTAAGAAATAACGCAAACCATTTTTTCTTTACGATCTATGAAACGAAGAGAATTTGTCCAATATGGTTCAGTAGCTTTTTGTGCCGCTCCACTGTTAACTTCTATGGTTTTTCGCTCCAGCGCAAAAGAAGAAAGCAAGCCCGACTGGCTGCTGAGCTTAATAAAAGCGAACGATAATCAGCTTGATCGGCAGCGTGGCTACCGGGTTTCTGACATGAATAGTCCGGCATACGGAGGCTTCCTAGACGGAGTAGAAATCCCCAATGCGCATTCTACGGTAGCATTTATCCGAACGGCTGGCTGCGCCTTACCAAGTCCTGAGAGCAGGTATTATCGATCCGAAGAAATAGCCAAAGAACTCGAAGACGCACTAAACTACCTCCTGAAAATTCAGCACTCTGACGGTACCATCGACCTGCTTTCTACCAATTTTCACTCCACGCCAGACACAGGTTTTATAGTTAAATGGCTGATGCCGGTGTACAACATTGTCTTAAGGGAAGACAGCAATAGATACGATACTCAGTTGGAACTCCTAAAAACCTTTTTGCTACGAGCGGGCGAATGCCTGATCGTCGGCGGCATTCATACGCCCAACCACCGCTGGGTGGTATCTGCGGCATTGACTAAGCTGAATGAGGTATGGCCCAATCCACGCTATTTATCTCGCATTGAGGAATGGCTGGGTGAGCACATTGACATGGACCCCGACGGACAGTACGACGAGAAGAGTACCCTCATCTATTCTCCTCTCACTGATCGGGTGCTGATTACCATCGCCAAAGGCACGAACAAGCCAGAACTCTACAAGTATGTGCGTAGAAATCTGATGATGACCACCTATTATATTCATCCCAATGGTGAGATAGCCACTGAGGCCTCGGGCCGACAGGATAAGGCAGCAGTAGGAACGATGCAAGGCTATTACTATCCTTACCGTTTTATGGCCTTAAAGGATCAGAACGGTATTTTTTCGGCTATCTGCAAAGAAATTGAGTCTACCGTACTGGAAAAATCTGTCTCCCAATTACCTTATTTTCTGGAAGATACCTCCCTTTGGAGGGAACTCCCCAATCCCACTTTTTTGCCAACGAGCTACGCCAAAGCATTTCCGTACTCGGGTCTGGTTCGCATCCGGAGGGGTGACTGGGATGCCACTATCATTTCCCAAAACCCCACGTTCCTGACGTTTCATAAAGGTAATGCAGTGTTGCAGGGCATTCGCTTTTCAGCTTCCTTTTTCGGAAAAGGACAATTCCAGGGGGACGAGATCCGGCAGGAAGGCAACGATTATGTCATGGAACGAAAACTTGCCGGGCCCTATTATCAGCCCTACCCCAAAGACTCCATCGATCCTGATGGCGATTGGGATAAAATGCCACAAAGTAAACGTGAACAAAGCGAAATACAGTACCTCACCTCGAGGGCTAGCATTCGGGAGGTCAGTGATGGAGTGGAATGTGACATCGAAATCACAGGTACCGATAACGTTCCGGTTTCGGTTGAACTTATTTTCCGGGAAGGAGGGGAGTTCCAAAATGTGGAAACCTTATCTGCTGAAAATGAATCCTATCTCCTAAAGACAGACGAAGTAGGAATGTATACGCTAAAAGGCGACAAGCTGACTTTCGGGCCGGGACTAAGAAAACACAAGGGTGTTCAACTACGCGGAGCCTTGCCTCGGATGTCCGCACCTACGGTGTACCTGACAGGTTTTACGCCTTTTAAGCATACCTTCAGGATTTCTTGAGTAGAGCTACTTGGAATTACAAATCCCCTAACACTAGTACAAAAGGACAAAGCTAAAAACATCCCGTGCCAAGATCGATCTGAAACTCCCAGATGGGGCAAACTACACTTAGTCCTAACCAGCGTTTCAACTTCCAAAGGGGGACTAGTTCAATTTGTAGCTGTTCAGTTTCCATTTCCGGGTGTTACTCAGGCAACCTTTGCAGTTATCATATTCCCTATTCTCCATTTCGTAAGGCCCAATGCCTTTTAGAAATTTCGTTTCTGTTTCTAACCAAACTAGTTGCTTCTCGTAAGCGCTGTAATACTTGTAACTCTTTACCCGAATGCACTCAATCAATCCAAACGGAGTTTTAATTTTCGGCTTTCCACCCTTAATCCAATGATCATAATCAATATAACCTGTATGCGTTGAAACCAGAAATAATTCATCTTCGGATTTATCAACATAATCTGTATTTAAATATTCCAACCATTGCCCAACCCAATTCTTTATACTTCCATCAGATGATTCATGAAATAAAGCCCTGTATCCCTGGTATACATCATCTGAATTATATATTTCAATGTAATTGTTGCCGTTAACAACCCATTTTTCAGAGTATGTTCCTGTTACTTCACCTTTATTGTCAGATAGCGTTACGGTGTAATACCAGCTGTTACCTTCTTTTAAGGGGAAATAGGTATAACCAGTATCTGGAAGTTTTATTTCGTTGTTGTCGCAACTCAGAAGTAACATTAAGAGTATTACTTGCCAATTCCACCGTTCTATAAGTGAATGAAGTCTCATACTTGATTTTTTTGATCAATCAATTGATAAGAGAATATAATCATTAAATATGAATAGATCATTCCTTTAATCCTGTATTTGTGCGGTGCTACGATTGTACTGATATTATTTGCTATTGTACATAGTGTTTTGGAGCAGAAGCGTAGTTACAAACTACGCTTAGATAACGATCTGACTA
>NZ_JBCLWJ010000024.1:0-43955 GCF_039563885.1 Algoriphagus sp. SE2
CACGTAGAACTTGGACTTTGGGCAGATTTATTTTTAGTAGCCCCTATAACTGCAAATTCCATTGCCAAATTTGCAAACGGTCTTTGTGACAATCTTTTGACAGCTACATATCTTTCAGCTAGATGCCCCGTAATACTTGCTCCGGCTATGGATCTAGATATGTTCCAACACCCCTCTGTTCAGGCTAATCTAGCAAAGCTAAACTCTTTTGGGAATAATATTTTGGATCCTGAATCGGGTGAATTGGCTAGTGGTTTATCCGGCCAAGGAAGAATGATGGAACCAGAAAACATTCTAAAAAGATTAGAGAAATTTTTTAAGGATAGAGAAGATTTTAAAAAGAAGAAGGTTCTTATTACAATGGGGCCAACTCAAGAAGCTTTGGACCCAGTCCGGTTTATCAGTAACCATTCCAGTGGTAAAATGGGGATCGCCTTAGCAAATGCTTTTAGAAATAGAGGGGCTGAAGTCTATGTGATTTCAGGACCGATTTCGTTGAAGGTAGATAAAGAATCTTTTCATTGGAAAGACGTGAAGTCAGCGAAGGAAATGTATCATGAGGCTAAATTACTCCAAGCAAAAATGGACATTTGTGTTTTTGCTGCGGCAGTTGCTGATTATGCACCAGCGGAAATTGCTCCTGAGAAAATTAAAAAGAGCGATTCAGAACTTACAATTAAGATGGTTAAAAACGTTGATATTGCTTTTGAATTAGGTAAAATCAAAAAACCAGGCCAGCTTCATATAGGTTTTGCTTTGGAGACAGAAAATGAGGCAGAAAATGCAAAAGCCAAGTTAGATAAGAAAAACTTTGATTTGATCGTTTTAAACTCGATGAAAGAAAGTGGAGCTGGTTTTCAGGTAGATACAAATAGAGTTCATATTTATGGGTCGGGAGGAGGGTCAATAAGCTCCGAAGTTGCAGAAAAATCAAAAATTGCAGAATTGATTTTAGACCAAATCAAATTAGCACCAATTGGGGTTTAAGCTTGATTATTTCCTTATTTTTAAAGCTATGAAGAAAGCGATTTTATGCTTGATTTTGATTCTTGTAGCTCATTTTGGGTTCACTCAGGAATTAAACTTTACAGTAATTATTAATAGTGATCGAGCTAGAATACAGAATACTACTGTGTTTTCTACCATGAAAACTAGCTTTGAACAATTCCTGAATGGTAGATCCTGGACTAATGATGAGTTCCGACCTGAAGAGAGAATTAAGGGGAATCTACTTATTACAATTAATGACGTTCCTCAGGTGGGAGTTTATAATGCTACTGTTCAGATTCAGACCGTGAGGCCTATTTACGGGACAAACTATGAGTCTTTGCTTTTTAATTTTGCTGATAGGAATTGGAATTTTGAGTACATCGAATCACAACCTTTAGAGTTTAATAGGTTTAATTTTTTGAACAATATCAGTTCCTTATTAGGGTATTATGCACATATTGCTTTGGGACTTGATTATGATAGCTTCTCCAGTAAAGGAGGAGATGATTTCTTTGAAATAGCAAACGATATAGTAAATAATGCCCAACAATCAGGAAGACCGGGTTGGGTACAAAGTCCAACAGATCGGAGAAACAGGTATTGGTTAATAAATGATCTTTATACTTCATCTGTTTATTCCCCAATAAGAGAAGCGTACTATTTGTATCATCGTCAAGGCTTAGATATTCTACAGGTAGACCCTGAAAAAGCTTACCAAAACATGCTTGAGGCTGTAAAAATGGTAGCTGAAGCAAACAAAGCCCAACCCAACGGTATTCTTACCATTACATTTATGGATGCTAAAGGGGATGAAATTTCCCAAGTTTTCAAAAATGCCTCTTTGGAAATAAGGACAGAATTAGTCGAACTTCTACTTGAAGTAGACCCAAATAATGCGAGAAAATATAATGAGTTACTGAAAAGCTAATTCCGATTTATAACTTTGTGCTTTTCCTGTTAATTACCCATGCTTATATCACTTAGTATTCAAAATTATGCTTTAATCGATCACTTGCTGATGAAGCCAAGTTGTGGGTTGAGTATGATTACAGGTGAAACAGGTGCAGGAAAATCTATTATGCTTGGGGCAGTTGGTTTACTACTAGGAAATAGAGCAGATACAAAAGTTTTACTTTTTGATAATAAAAAATGCATAGTTGAAGGTGTTTTTGAAATTGGGGCTTATGGACTGAAAGAATTTTTTGAGCAAGAAGATCTTGATTACGATACTACTTGTATAATCAGAAGGGAAATTAGCCCGAGTGGGAAGTCTCGTTCTTTCATCAATGATACGCCAGTTCTTCTTGAGACACTGAAATATTTGGGGTCTAAATTAATGGATGTTCATTCCCAGCATGATACCTTACAATTGGGGACAGGATCTTATCAATTAAATTTGATTGATGCTTTTGCTCAAAGTCAATCTGAATTAAAAACGTATAAGTCAGATTTTAAAGCATTCAAAAAGAATCAAAAGGCATTTGAGGAATTAAAACAGAAAGCCCAAGAATTACAGAAGGAAGCGGATTTCAACCAATTTCAGCTGGAGGAATTAAGTGCTCTGTCATTAAAGCAGGGTGAGCAATCAGAGTTGGAATCAAATCAGGAAGTTCTTGAAAATGCTGAGGAAATAAAGCTAAAGATTAATGAAATGCTCTTACTCTTTGAAGATGAGCAATTTGGGATTAGTCAGGGGATGAATCAGGTTCAGCAAAATATGGGAGTCTTAGCCAGATTGGCACATAAGTTTGAGCCCTTAAAAGAGAGATTCCAAAGTTTAAATATAGAGCTTAAAGATTTGTCAGAATCGCTAAGAAGTGAAGAGTCTGAAGTGGAAGTTGATTTTGATCGATTAGATGAAATTAGAGAGCGATTGAGCAAAATTTATCAGCTCCAAAAGAAACATGGAGTTTCTACAATTGAGGAATTAATTGCTTTGGAGTCTGAATTGGCAGATAAAGTTTTTCAGTTTCAGAATTTAGATGAGACATTAACTTTTGCAAAGGATCAACTTAAGAAAGCAGAGGAGTCTCTTATTAAATCAGGAAATGCTTTAAGCAAGAAAAGAAGCTCTTGTTTTTCAGCATTCCAGAAGCAAATGGAAAATTTGTTGGCTGAATTAGGAATGGAAAATGCGAAGCTTAAAGTGGAGCAGAACCCCAGCTCTCCAACAGCTTCAGGGTTAGACGAAATTGAATTACTTTTTTCAGCAAATAAAGGGGCTTCTTTACAGCCTTTAAAGAAAGTTGCATCTGGAGGAGAGTTTTCTCGATTGCTTTTTGCCATTAAATATCTAATGGCAGATAAAATGGCCTTGCCCACATTAATTTTCGATGAAATAGACTCTGGAATCTCTGGAGAAGTAGCCTTGCAGATGGTAAGAATGATGAAGGAAATATCTAAAAACCATCAGGTTATTTGCATTACTCACTTACCACAGGTGGCAGGACAAGGAGATGTTCATTATTTTGTTTATAAAGACAATTCATCCCAAAAGACAGTAAGTAAAATAAAGGAATTGGATGCTAGCGAAAGGGTAATGGAATTAGCAAAAATGATCGGAGGAGCTAATCCTACCAACTCGGCTATCGAAAGTGCGAAAGAACTTTTAAAACGATAAGTTAAGAGTCTGATCTCCTTTGGTAGGGACCGAATGCCAAATTTTCTCTATTTTTACCCTTATTTTTGAAATCAACCCAATAGTATATGCCAGAAAATTTGCTGAAAGGAAAACTAGGTATCATCACTGGTGCCCTTGACGAGAATTCCATTGCATGGAAAACCGCTCTGAAAGCCAAAGAACAAGGAGCTAAATTTGTATTGACAAATGCACCGATTGCCATGAGGATGGGTGCAATTAATGATCTTGCAAAAGAATGTGAGACCATTGTAATTCCAGCGGATGCTACGAGTCTCGAAGATATTGAAAAGCTTTATACTGAAGCGAAGGAATATTTGGGAGGAGATTTTGATTTTATTCTTCATTCCATCGGAATGTCTCCCAATATCAGAAAGGGGCGTTCTTACGGTGACTTGAACTATGATTGGGCGATGAAGTCATATGATGTTTCTGCAATTTCGTTTCATAAAATGATGCAAGTGGCGGAAAAGATGGATGTAATGAAAGAATGGGGATCCATTGTTGGACTATCCTACATCGCTGCACAGCGAGTATTCCCTTTCTACACTGATATGGCTGATGCAAAATCTTTGTTAGAGAGCATTGCTAGAGGATATGGATATAGATTTGGCAAACTTAAAAATGTCCGTGTTAATACTATCTCACAGTCTCCAACAAAGACAACTGCTGGAACTGGAATAGGAGGTTTTGATTCATTTTACAACTTTGCGGATGCTTTATCACCCCTTGGAAATGCTTCTGCTGAAAGTTGTGCGGATTATATTGTAACGATGTTCTCTGATCTTACCCGAATGGTAACGATGCAAAATCTTTTTCACGATGGAGGTTATTCTTTTACCGGAATTTCGGAAGATATCATGGAAAAGTTTAAAGATTTATAATAAGGTTCTTTCCTTTTATAAGAGCTCTTTGGTTATCCAAAGAGCTTTTTTTGTTTAAGCAGTTCATCCTTTTCTGATTTTTTGTTGCAGCAATTTGCATTATCTTATTGCTCGTTAATATTCAAACCATCAACTATGAAAAAATCTTTGCTTCTAATTGCATTATTCTGTGGCTTTCTTTCTACCTCAGCCTATGCACAAATTGAACCAGCTCCTGACCGTATCGAAGGGGATGGCCAATATGATCGCCTCATTTTAAGAGGTGTCATTTTAATCGATGGTACCGGAGCACCACCGATTGGTCCCGTCGATATTGTAGTGGAGGAGAATAGAATCGCACAAATTCAAGTGGTTGGTTATCCGGGTCTTCCAATTAATGAAAACAGAAGACCCAAAGCAGGCGAAAATGATAAGGTGTATGATTTAGATGGACATTATTTAATGCCTGGCTTTATAGATTCACATGCTCATATTGGCGGTCGAGGTCAAGGAACACCTGCGGAATATGTCTTTAAACTTTGGTTAGCTCATGGGATAACTACAATTAGGGATCCTTCTGCCGGAAATGGCTTAGAATGGGTATTAGACCAGCGTGAAAGATCGAATAAAAATGAGATTACCGCACCTCGAATATTGGCCTACACCTCTTTTGGGCAAGGTTCTGAAGGACCTATAACCAATGCTGAAGAAGCAAAATCATGGGTGAATTCAAATAAGGCAAAAGGAGCAGATGGAATTAAATTCTTCGGGGCAAAACCTGAAGTTATGCAGGCAGCTATTTCTGAAAATAAGAAAATAGGTCTTCGTTCTGCGATGCATCATGCTCAAATGGATGTCGCTAGATGGAATGTACTAAATTCTGCCAGAGCAGGCCTTACTTCAATGGAGCACTGGTATGGATTACCTGAAGCTCTTTTTGAAGATAGAACGATACAGGATTTTCCAGTTGATTACAATTATCAAAATGAACAGCATAGATTTTCTGAGGCCGGTAAACTTTGGCAGCAGGCTGCTAAACCCTATTCAGAACATTGGAATAATGTGATGAATGAATTGTTGGCATTGGATTTCACCCTAGATCCCACGTTCAATATTTACGAAGCGAATAGAGATCTTATGAGAGCACAAAGAGCTGAATGGCATGAGGTCTATACCTTGCCTTCACTCTGGAAGTTTTATGAGCCAAGTAGACAGTCTCATGGTTCCTATTGGTTTGATTGGACGACCGCATTAGAAATCCAGTGGAAGGAGAACTATAAACTTTGGATGACTTTTGTAAATGAATACAAAAATCGTGGAGGAAGAGTAACTGCAGGTTCTGATTCTGGGTTTATCTACCAATTATATGGATTTGCTTATATCCGAGAGCTTGAATTACTTCAAGAAGCAGGATTTCATCCATTGGAGGTAATAAGATCTGCAACGATGTATGGTGCCGAGTTGATGGGGATGGATGAAGAGATCGGAACGGTGGAAGTTGGTAAATTAGCCGATTTTGTAATCGTGGAGGAGAATCCGCTTCAGAATTTGAAAGTGCTTTATGGAACCGGTGCAATTAGAATTGATGAAAATAATAAAGCAATCAGAGTAGGTGGTGTGAAATACACAGTTAAAGATGGAATCGTCTATGATGCTAAAAAGCTTTTGGAAGATGTAAAAGAGATTGTTGAAAAAGCTAAAGCTGAAGAAGGAAGCGTAAAAATTACCCAACCAGGACTGGATTGGTAATTTTATAAAGAATTAAAACTTAGAACCGGGTTGTTTTGTTAGCTTACTAGAAATTGACCCGGTTCATTTTTAAATCTCCAAACCTATGCCTCATATTATAGTAAATAATGTCAAGTTATTCTACACAGATCAAGGTATTGGAGAGGAAACAATTGTTTTCTCACATGGACTACTTTGGAGCCACAAAATGTTTGAGGCGCAAGTCGAGTTTTTGTCCGCTAGATTTAGAGTAATAGCATTTGATCATAGAGGGCAAGGAGAAAGTGAAGTTAAGACTCCTTACGACATGGATACGCTTACCGAAGATGCTTTTTTGTTAATTAAATCACTTTGTAATAAACCTGTACATTTTGCTGGGCTATCTATGGGTGGATTTATTGGGATGCGTATGGCGGCAAGACATCCAGAGATTGTTAAAAGCCTAATTCTTTTAGAAACCTCGGCAAATTCTGAGCCCGTAGAGAATTTACCAAAGTATAAAACCTTAAGCAGTATAGTGAAGTGGTTTGGTGTTATTAGGCCTGTGGCAAAAAAAGTTATGCCTATCATGTTTGCTGAAAGCTGGCTAATGAATCCAATCAACAAGGAGAAAGTAGATTTTTGGAAGAAAGAACTGATGTCTAATCATAAATCTATAACTGGACCTGTAGAGGGAGTTATATATCGAAAGGGAGTGGAGGAAGAATTGAAATTTATTACTTGTCCTACCATGATAATTGTAGGAGATGAGGATGTTGCAACAAGACCTGAAAAAGCCAAATTTATCCAAATGGGTATCCCAGATTCAAAATTGCATCGTGTTCCCGGTGCTGGGCATAGTAGTTGTATAGAGAAACCCAAAGTAATCAATCGGTTAATCGGCGATTGGTTGATTGAGAATAGTTAATCTTTTTAATCAAGTATTTAAGTCAAGTTTTTATTGAGAAGAAATTTTTGATTTGATTTTTATTGTCTCTCAATTCCTGATTTTCAGATAATTACTAATTATTTTTTGTTTTTATGAAACCTTTTCCTAGATTTACATGTATATACATTAAATACAATTGCAGTAAAATGGTGAAAATCGAAGAAGCAATACAACAAAAAGAATTTAAGGACCCTTATAACAAGGTTGTTGTTAATTTATTGTATACCAACAGCTTCTTAGTTACATCCCAAAATGCTTTATTCAAACCTTATGGTATTTCTCCAGAACAATATAATGTTCTTAGGATCCTAAGAGGTCAGAATGGCGTGCCGACAACAGTTTCCTCTATACAAGAAAGGATGTTAAATAAAATGTCCAACGCTTCAAGACTCATTGAAAAGTTAAAGCTCAAAGGTTTTGTAAAGCGTTCCGAATGTCCAAATGATAGAAGACAGGTGGATGTACTAATCACCGAAAAAGGCCTGAAAATATTGACTGAGCTACAATTAAAAGTAGAAAAAGGTAATAAGATGTTCGTTCATTTAAACATAGATGAAGTAAACCAACTTAACGATCTCTTGGACAAATTGAGAGGGTAACTTTTTTTACTCTAATCAATGTATAGACAATTAATGTATTAACAATTCAAGTAAATAACTATAAACCAAAACAAAACAACAAAGATTATGGCAACTACTAAATGGATTATTGACCCTACTCACTCTGAAGTTTCATTCAAAGTTAAGCACCTAGTAATTTCTACTGTAACAGGTTATTTCAGAAAATTTGAAGGAAGTCTAGAAACTGCTTCAGATAATTTTGATGGAGCTACTGTTAAATTCACCGCTGACATCGACAGTATTGATACCAACCAAACTGACAGAGACAATCACTTGAAGTCTGCAGATTTCTTTGATGCGGAAAACCATCCAAAATTATCTTTTGAGGGTAAATTGTCTGAAAAAGATGGAGAGTATAAATTGATCGGTGACTTGACTATGAGAGAAACTACCAAAGAGGTAGAGCTTTCAGCTGATTTAGGAGGAGTTACTGCTGATCCATATGGTCAAACTAAAGCAGGATTTGAAATCGAAGGAAAAGTAAATAGAAAAGAATTTGGGCTTTCTTGGTCTGCAGTGACAGAAGCTGGTTCTGTGGTAGTAAGCGATCAGGTAAGACTAAATTTGAGTGTTCAACTTGTTAAGCAAACTGAACCTGTATTGGCAGATTAAGTTTAAAATACCCATCATTTAAATTTGAAGCTATGGGGATTTTTTCTCATAGCTTTTTCATAAAATACCCTGATATCCATGAAAACTTTAATAAGTGGAATACACCATATCACAGCGATCGCTGGAAATCCTCAAGCCAATGTCGATTTTTATTCAGGAATCCTAGGCTTGAGATTGGTGAAAAAGACCATCAATTTTGATGCGCCTGATGTGTATCATTTCTATTTTGGAGATGAGCTGGGGCGGCCTGGAACAATCTTCACTACTTTCCCTTTTACAGGAGCCAGAAAAGGCACCAAAGGAACTGGAGAACTAACCTACACCGCATTTTCTATCCCTTCTGATTCTTTGGAATTTTGGATCGAAAGGTTGAAAAAATATGGAGTAGCGGTATCAGATGTTCTGACCCGATTTGGTTCAAAACTGATCCGTTTTGAAGATCATGATGGGATGGGGATTGAGTTGGTGGCAACTGATTCTGACGATAGAACTGGTTGGACCTATGGACAAGTTCCAAAAGAATATTCTATCAAAGGATTTTATGGAGCAACCTTAAATCTTCGGGCAAAAGATCAAACCGAAAAGCTTTTGACTGGTTTTATGAATTACAAATTCATTGGCCAAGAAGGAGATCGGTATCGATATGGAACACAAGGAAAACCTGGAGATATTGTGGATATCGTAGTAAACCCTTCTGGAAATAGGGGAATGCAAAGTGCGGGGACTGTCCATCACATCGCCTTTCGTACAGCTAATTCAGAATCGCAATTAGAGATACAAAAGCTTTTAATGGAAAATGGATATCAAACGACAGAAGTAAAAGATAGAAATTATTTTACTTCAATTTATTTCCGCGAGCCAGGAGGGGTGCTGTTTGAAATTGCTACCGATGAGCCAGGCTTTGCTATTGATGAAGATGAAGCGCGTTTAGGTGAATTGATCAAATTACCTGAATGGGCAGAACCAAGCCGTGAAGAAATTGTGAAAAATTTGATTCCGGTTTCCTTAAAAACTGAATCCTATGCCTGAGATAAAAAAAGCAGGAATTCCATTAAATGAAGCTAAAAAAGCAGCTATACTGATTCATGGACGTGGTGCTACAGCCTCCAGTATACTAACTTTGAGTAATCATCTCAATCTAAATGGTTTTGCACTTTTTGCGCCACAAGGGGAAGGTAATACCTGGTATCCTTATAGTTTTATGGCACCAGACCAACAGAACAGGATAGCTCTGGAAAGTTCAATTGCTACTTTGGAATCTGTTTGGAAGCAAATCGAACATGCAGGCATTAAGCCGGAACAGGTTTATTTCATTGGGTTTTCTCAAGGCGCTTGTTTGAGTTTGGAGTTTGCAGCTAGGAATGCTCAGAAACTTGGAGGTATTATTGCTTTTACCGGAGGTTTAATCGGTGAAAAACTTCAACCGGAAAAGTATGCTGGGGACTTCGAGGGCACTCCAGTATTTATTGGAAGTAGTGATCGGGATTTTCATGTTCCAGCTACCAGAATAAAAGAATCTGCCGCACTTATGGAAAAAATGGGGGCGAAGGTTAAAACCTGGCTTTTTGATGATCCAGAACATACAATTCGCCAAGAAGAGATAGAATGGGTCAATAAAAATATTTTAATGTGATTTTCTTATTGAAAAAATCCCCGACTTTGCCGGGGATTTTTTTTAGAATGAATAGGTAACCTGGGAGCCTTTATCGGGATCTAAAGTGACTTGAGCATATACACCGATTTCCTGCTGTAATTCTTCCACATGGGAAATAATCCCCACGATTCTATTCTCATGACGAAGAGATTTCAAGGTTTCAAAAACCACACGAAGGGCATTTCTATCTAAAGCTCCGAAACCTTCATCCAAGAAAAAGAAGCTTTGATCGGCTTGGTTGATTGATTTTACTTTTTCTGCTAAAGCCAATGCAAGACATAAAGATGCCTGAAAAGTCTGCCCACCAGAAAGTGTTTTCAGTAACCTACGTTTTCCTCCATTCAAATAATCAATGACCCAAAAGGTATTATCATCATCTATCTCCAGGCTCAAGCTATTTTTGCTCAATTTCATAAACCGGACATTTGCCGTGTTGCAAAGCTCCTTGAGATAAATCGAGCTCACATATTTTACAAAGCCACTTCCTTTGAAAAGCCGCTCCAATTCTTTCAAATTGCTTTCCCGATTTTCTAGTTTGCCGTAGGTTTCAAGCAATATTTTTTTGTTTTCCAGTTGGCTTTGGATCGTTTTGATTTCTTCGTTTAAAAGTAATAAACTGTTTTGAACCGATTCGACTCTAGCTTTCATTTCTCCTACCAACTCTTTTAATTCGAAAAATGCCGCTTTATCAAATTCGATGACTCCCTTTTCTGATTTGAGCTCATTGATTCTACTTTCCGTAATGGCATTTTTTTGGTCAAATCCCCGGATTTCCAAATCGACTTTTTCTGCATCCAGTGAGTTTTCAAATAGTTTCACCAAAGCTATCTCGTCGGTAAAACCATAAGTTTCTTTAAGGTATTCAAATTCGGATTGAAGTTTGGAGAGCTTTTCACTCGATGCAGTTTTAAGATCCTGAAAACCCTTCAAACTAGTCAAATTAGAAGCTTGAGCCTCCCGTTTTTCTCGGAGATGCTTCTGCTTTCCTTCTAATAATTTGATTGCTTCGTCAATATCTGCTTCGACTTTCAAAATGGTCTCTTGTATCTGATCTGCACTCTTAGAAAAGAATGGCTTACAAAAAGTCGGATCTTTAATTTCTTCTTTTTTGGAAGAAATCGAAGCATTAATGGTGTTTTGACTTAATAGCGCTTGCTGAAAAAGTTTATCGGTCAGCTCAATTTCGCGTCGTTGTGTATTCCAGGTTTGGCGAAGTAGCTTTACCTTTTGCAGTATCTTTTCCTTTGTTTTTCCCGCTTCAGAGAGACTTTCTACTTTGGCTTTTAAATCAGCCTGGCTTGTAATTCCATGGCTAGAAACCATCTGAGTCATTTCTGCCAATGACTTTTTAATTTTCTCGATTTCAGCCTCTTTATCTCTATAGTTTTTCTGATGATTTTCTAAATGAATCTGATATTCCTTTTCCTTCTGGATCAAAGTCAGAATTGTTTCTAGTTTATCTTTTTCCAGACTGATTTCTTCATTTTTGGCTTTTAGTTCTGCCTTTTCTTCCTCTGATTTTAAGGGATTTGGATGTTCTAAAGCTCCACAAAGAGGACAAGGATTTCCATCTTCCAGCAAATGAACATGAACGCCTAAGCCTTGTTTTTGCAGAATTTTATCACGTTCTGACTCCAGTTTAAGAATGTATTGCTTTTGACTTTTTTGCCAGGAGTCGAGATTTGTTTCTTTGGATGGAAGCTTGGAATGAATCTTCGCAACATTTCCTTTAACTGTTATTATTTCCTCTTGAAGTTGATATCGGTCTTTCGTGAGTTTTGATATTTCTGATTCCCAAACTGACCAATCTCTCAAAGCTGTTTGAAAAGCAGAGAGAATTGTTACATCTGGGCTGTCCAACTTCTCAGTTTCTTGTTCAAGGCCTGAAATTTCACCTTCCAACTTTATCTGTGAAGCTTTTTTGCTGTCGATCTCTGGCTTTAAGGTTTCAAGTTTTTGATTCGCTTCATCAAGGTTTGATTGCATTCGTTTTATTTCTAATACTTTTTTAAGATCCCTGATTTTAGCTTCCCTGGCAGGTCTTTCCTGATTTTTTTCTTTTAATTTCCGCTCTTCCTTCTCCAAAACTTTTACCTCTTCCACATATCGGACTTTGAAACGCTCACAATCCACCACGCTGGTTGTGTACTTTTCCAACTCTTTCTTGGTATCATTTATTTGATCCCAAACTGGCTTGAGATAAGTTTTTGCTGTAATAAACTCTTTGTGGAGGAGTCTCTTTTCTTCGATTTCTGGTTTTTTGAGTAGCAATTCCTGATAATTCATTTGGAATTGGTGGAGTTGCTGAGATTTCTGATGAAGATTTTCCTGATGTTTTAATTTAGTTTCCGAAAGCTGCAATTTCAGTGAAAGCTGTTCTGAATCTACTTTTTGTATTTTTTGCGAGGCTATTTTTTCTTCGAGGATTTCCGGAGTAAAAGCTTCTAATCCCGAAAGCTGGGTTTCCATTCTGATTTTTTCTTCCCTGACTGCCTTCAAAAGCGACCCTGTTTTTCCAGATAAATCAAAGCGCTCCAAGCCAAACAATTCTTTCATCATTTCAGCTCTTGGACCAGGCGTTAGGTCAATAAATTCTCTGAATTTTCCCTGAGGAATAATCACTGTTTGCTTGAAGTGCTCCTTCTTCATGCCAATGATCTCTTCCGCTTTCGAAGTGATCGGCTCCCAATTTCCTACTACTTTTTCGTAAAATGTATGTTCGGCAGGTTTAACATCTTCAAACCTTTTAGGATTTCTTTTCGCTGCATATCTCGCCAGAAATGAAGACACATTGTTTTTTCCGGATTGAAATTCAAAATTGATCAATAGCTCCTCACTTTGAAGGTTGAGCATGCTGTTCTTTTCACCTCGATCAGAAAGACGCTCAGTACTTCCATAAAGTGCCAAAAGTATGGCTTCCAAAATGGAGGATTTTCCGCTGCCGACCGCTCCAAAAATCCCGAAAAGCCCAGCAGCTGTCAGTTGGTCAAATTCGATGACTTGCTTTTCCCGGTAGGAATATAGCCCTTGTATTTCCAGTCTAATTGGGATCATGCTTCGTTGGATTGACTGATTACTTCTCTAAAAATTTCCATCAGTTCCTCGTTGGGTTCCTGACCTTTTTCACTTTTATAAAACAGTTGAAATAAGTGACTCATGTCTTTTCCTAAATCTTCAACTTTCAAATGAAAACCTTCCTGTCCTTGTGGATTTTTGATTTGTGGAATTAAGTTGACGATGCCATCGTGGGCTTTCATAATCGCTTTTCTGGTCGCTGCATCGATGGAATGCTCCGTAACGTACGTGATTTCTACAAAGCAATAAGGATTCTCTTCCAGCCAGGTCAGCGTTTCTTCCAACTTTTCAAAAGTCATTCGATACAGTGGCCTGCCTTGTTTCAAGCCGATTGCTTTACAGGTCACTGCTTGGCTTGGTTGAGCCTCGATGAGGACCACTTTCTTTTCCTGATCTGCTTCGCTGAAAGAATAAGCCAAAGGTGAACTGGAATACACAACGGGACAGTGTTCGTGGCCAACTGAATGGTAGCGATGCAAATGGCCCAGAGCCGCATATTGGATTTGTGAGGGGATGTTTTTCGTGAACAAGGCCTGTGTTCCTCCCACATGTAAAATCGGCCTTTCGGATTCAGGTTCTGCTTCTGGCTTTTCTCCTTCTTTCATGAAAAAGAAATGACCTACGAAGATATTTACGCCGTTTTCATCACAATATTTATTTGCGAGGTGCTTCCATTTTTCTTGTAAAATCTCTCTGAATTCCGCCTCACGATCCCCTTCTCCGAGATAGGTTTTTAGTAAAGTTTCGTTGGCATAAGGCGCCAATATCACTCGGATAGGAAAGTCAGACTTCGGAAGTTTCAACTCCACAAATCCAGATTCTGATTTCGTAATTTCAATTCCTGAGTCTAGTTTTCCCGTAGGAATAATACTGTCGTATCTGCTGTAAAACAGGATTCCCAATTCTCTTGCGAGTGGATCCGGAGCCTCGACGAACTGGGTGCTATCATGATTTCCTGAGATGGCGATAATAGGTCTTTCCCCATTTTCCGAAAGCTTTCGAAGCGTTTTATATAAAAGTTCGACTGCTTCATGATTGGGGTTAAAAGTGTCGAAAATATCGCCAGCAAGTAGAATCAAGTCCACATTTTCCTGATCAGCGATATTAATTATTTCTTCGAGCACCAGCTTTTGCTCTTCTAATCTGGAAAATTCCTGAAGTCTTTTGCCTAAATGCCAGTCGGCTGTATGTAAGATTTTGATCATAAATGATTGGAAAAAGTAAAAAACTAAGTTAATCTTATGCTTTGCCGCTTGCAAGCTAAAATAAGGGAATGACAGCAATTGGCATTTTTATTGACTGGCAAGCCGAAATGAAATTTGTTAACATGCGACTGTGGATTTTCCTGCTAATAGCCGTCTTTTCAGGGACAATTTCTCATGCAAAAGTGGAAGGTGATTCCTTGCTGATTCAAGAGGGGGTAGCTAGTTTTTATGGTAAGAGATTTCATTTGAGAAAGACTTCCAATGGGGAAATCTTTCACATGGATAGTTTAACTGCGGCACATAAAACATTACCTTTTGGGACAGTACTAAAAGTGACAAGAGTGGATACTGGTATTTCGGTTTTTGTTAAAGTAAATGATAGACTTCCTAAATATTCAAAGCGTATAATCGATTTATCAAGAGCAGCTGGGACAGAATTAAATATGATTTATGATGGGATTACTCTTGTTAGGTTGGAAGTAGTGAAGCCTGAGGTAATTGAAGAATTAATATTTTTTTACGGTGAAAAAAAGCCACCAAGTATTCGGCTTCGACCGATAGCAAAAGCGATAAATCTATATAAACCATTACCAGATTGGAGCAGGTTACCTGAATTTACAATTATTAACAGGCCCATTTAAAAATTCCTTTGAGTTTGAATAATTTCTTAGTTTATTAAATTCGAAATTGTCTAGCTCCATGGTAAAATTCAGATTTATATTCTTAGCACTTTTAGCTGTCACATTTTTTTCCTGTAAAAGCGACGAAGAGAAGGTCGAAGAAGCCCCTACCGAATCATTCAGAAATGAAGTTGCTGCTACCGAGGTCAATGTGGCTTTGGCTGAAGTAAAAAGCTTTGATTATCTCATTAACGCGATTGGTAAATTGGAAGCTGCAAGTCAAGTTACTGCTGTCATTGAACAGGCGGGTTTTCTGATCGAACTAAATGTCAGAGAAGGGCAATCCGTTAACAAGGGAGAAGTAATTGCAAGGTTAGATCCTACAGAAGCTCAACTTCGACTTGATAAAGCTCAAATCTCCCTTCGGAATGCCAATGCTGAATACGAATCTATGAAAATGGGCTATGAGACTATTTTTGAATCAGGAGATGAGGAAAGGAAAAAGACTATTGAGGAGCAATTAAAAGCAAAAAGTGGTGTTTTTTTGGCTGAAGTTGAGTTGAAAGAAGCCCAACTCAATAGAGACCGATGTGAATTGAAAGCTCCCATCCCTGGTAAAATAGCAGATCTGAAATTCAAAGAAGGAAGTTTAGTTGGAGCGAGTCAAGAGCTATGTGAGATATTAGGGAGTAGCCAATTGATATTGAAGGTGAAGGTTTTGGAATCGGATATTTCATTGATCAGCCCGAACCAAATAGCAGAAGTATTTTCTATTTCAAATTCTCAAAATGCCATTGAAGGTCGTGTCATAGGAATCAACCCTAAGGTGGATGAAAATGGTCTGGTTCAGGTATCCGTTTCCATCAATTCACAGAAAAATTTATTGCCAGGGATGAATGCCCGAGCAATTATCAGAGCTCCCCAAAATAATAGCTTGGTTGTACCGAAAGATGCTTTGGTTTATAGATCAGGCCGTGCGGTAGTCTTTACAATAGAAAATGAGGAGTCAAAATGGAACTATGTGGAAGTAGGGAAGGATAATGGGGAAGAGGTAGAAATTCTGGAAGGGATTGAGCCAAATAGCACCGTGATTACCTCAAACAATTTACAGTTAGCACATCAGGCACCAGTCCAAATTATTAAAGACTAAGTCATGGTTAGATTTTTATTAGCCAGACCGATAGCTGTATTTATGACTTTTATGGCATTGATCGTTTTTTCGGTCATAGCGCTAAGGCTGCTTCCCATTTCCTTATTACCACCCATCGATGTGCCTCAGATTGTGGTAAAAGTGAATTACCCAAATGCTTCCCCAGAGGCTATTGAACAAAATGTATTAAGACCTATCCGAGAGGGAATGGTGACCTTGAATGGTTTGGAGGAGATGGACTCCAAAGCTGGATCAGAAGTAGGTACCATTCGATTGACCTTCGATTACAGCACTAGAATGGAATTGGCATACATTGATGTCAATGAAAAAATAGACCGTTTAACCAATGGACTTCCCGAGGATTTGGATCGTCCAGAAGTAATTCGAATTAATACGTCAGACATTCCTGTAGCCCGTGTTCAGGTGATTCCAAAAGAAGGGATCGATGAAGTCGAAGTGAGCTTATTGGCAGAAAACGTTCTCAAAAAAAGAATTGAGCAATTACCTGGGGTTTCCTTGGTTGATATTAATGGTAAAAAGGAACGAATCATCACAGTCTCTCCAGACATGGATGTTCTAGCTGCATTAGGCCTTAGCCAGCAAAATGTGACTGATGCCATTAGTTCAGGAAATTCAGATTTGAGTGGAATTTCGGTCAAAGATGGTCAGTTCCGATATTATCTGAGATTAGCAACCCGAGTCAATTCACCTTCAGATATTGAGCAATTGCCTGTTAGGGCATCTTCTGGAGCTATCATTCCTATGGGCAAATTGGCAAAAGTCAATTATGAAACGAAAGAGATGTTGGGCTATCATCTTTTTGGAGAAAGGGAAGGTTTGGTGATTACCGTCCACAAACAGGCATCTGCAAAGATGAATGAATTAATGCCAGAGTTAAAGTCTGCTTTGGAATTATTTAAAACTGATTATCCCCAGGTAGATTTTGCACTGACACAGGACCAATCCAACTTATTGAATGCTGCTATTTCCAACTTGGAAACAAGTTTACTTTTTGGTGGAATGTTTGCCTTTGCTGTACTTTTTCTCTTTATGAAAGATTACAGATTGCCCTTAATTATTGGAGTTAGTTTACCTTCCTCTTTGATGATTAGTTTCTTAGTCTTCTACTTCTTTGACCTCTCCATCAATATTATTTCCCTTTCAGGACTAGCGTTAGGGATCGGGATGCTGATCGATAATGCAATTATTGTTTTAGATAACATAACAAGAAAAAGGGAAGCTGGATTAGAGACATTTGAAGCTTGCGTAGAAGGAGTCAATGAAGTGATGGGTGCATTGATCAGTTCGGTTTTAACCACTTTAGCTGTATTTATTCCATTGGTTTTTTTAAGCGGAATTTCTGGAGCTTTGTTTTTTGATCAGGCAGTAGCAGTGACAACCATCCTTTCTGTATCTCTCGGTGTAGCATTTATTTTACTTCCCATGTTATATCTTTTGCTTTTCCAAAAAAGCAAAAAGGATCTTGACAAGGAAGAAGGGCCTTTTTTCAAGAAAGTTTTAGCATTATATGAAGCTGGGTATAGCCGAATCAGTTCCAGCCGTAAGCTTGCATTTATTACCTTTGCCATTTTGATACCTCTTGGTTTAGGTATCAGTATGTTGCTGAAAACAGAAGGACTTCCGGAAATAGAAAAACTGGATGCTACCCTTGAAATCGACTGGAATGAACCGATCAGTGCATCTGAAAATAGAGATAGGATTACATCTTTGATGAGAGTACTGGGCGGAAATTACCTACAAGCAGAATCGGATATTGGGGTAAGACAATTCCTTTTGTTTGACGGAGACAATTCCATCCAACAAGCCTTAATTTATTTTTTATTTGCCTCTCAGGAAGCGAAGAGCAGCCAAACAGAAATTCTGAGAGATTACATTAAAGAAAATTTTCCCGAAGCCTCTTTTACTCTAGGCGATGCGCCTAATGCTTTCGATCAACTTTTTAATTCCAGCCTTCCTTATTACGAAGTAAGATGGAAAGATCTCACTGCGAAAGAGCCTGTAGATGAAGAAAAAATGGATCCTTGGTTGATTCAATTCCCCTCTCAAAACTGGGATCGAGGCCCGGGTTTACAAAAAGAGTCTTCTGTTGTTTTTACGTTGAGAGCAGATAAGCTTGCTGTATATCAAATTCCGGTTTCCGAAGTTCAGGATAAAATCGCCAAGCTTTTCGGTAGCTATACCATTACTGACATTAAGAGATTCGGAGAAATCACTCCAATCAAATTAAAAGAGTCAAATGCCAGATTTGAGGATTTGCTTAGAAGCACCAGAGTTGCTGCTTCCGATAGCGCATCCTACAACCTTGGGGAATTTATTGACTATGGATATGAGGATCATTATAAATATGTCACAGCAGATAAGGGAGGAATTTACCAATCGGTTTACTTGACAGAGGAGAATCCAGATGAGTTTCAGGGTGCTATTTTTAATTGGGGAATAGATAAAAATCTAAGTATTGAAGCGACAGGTCAATATTTCAAAGACAAGGAAAACCTACAACAATTGATTGGAATCTTGTTCATCTCTGTGCTGTTGCTTTATTTTATTTTGGCTGCTCAATTCGAAAGTTTTATCCAGCCACTTATAGTGGTGTTTACCTTGCCCCTTGGGATTGGAGGCGCATTTATAGCCCTATTTATTTTTGGAGCTTCGCTCAATGTAATGTCTGCAATAGGACTTGTAGTTATGCTTGGAATCATGGTAAATGATGCCATTTTGAAAATTGATACGATCAATCGTCTTCGAGTGAAATACGATTCAGAAGATTCAATCTCCTCAGAATTTGCTTTGGAAAAAGCACTTCATGAGGCTGGACAAATTAGGCTCAAGCCGATTTTAATGACCTCGATTACTACTATTCTTGCATTGATTCCCATTGTTTTCAGTAGTGGATTAGGAGCAGATTTACAGCGTCCATTGGTGTATGCTGTCATAGGTGGTTTGACAATTGGAACGGTTACGGCTGTATATTTTGTACCTCTTGCCTATTGGTTTTTTGTACCTAAAAAGAAAAAAACAGCGATCATATGACCCCATTTAGGATCATCATAGTCTTTGTATTGCTGTCTATCTTAGGCTTTGCTGTAGTGCCTTTACTTTCTGTGGACTTAGTACCAAGAGAGCGAGCCCCAGTTTTAACAGTGAGATTCAATGTTAGAAATGCTCCGCCTGAGATTGTAGAGAAACTGGCAACTTCCCCTTTGGAAGGAGCACTTTCAAGGTTATCTGAGCTCAAAAAGATCACCTCGGTTTCTAATTATAATGGAGGAAATATCCGACTGGATTTTGATAAAAAGGCTGATATGGAGATGAAGAAATTTGAGGTTTCTTCAATTATTCGTCAGGTTTATCCCCAGATGGATCCATTGGTTGGATACCCATTGGTTTACCAAAGTGGAGAAATCAGAAATGATGAAAAAACGCCTATTTTGACCTACAGCGTCAATGGCCCTTTTGCCTCTTTTGAGATTAAAAAAATAACGGAAGATGTACTGAAGCCAGCACTGACAAGGTTTGAAGATGTAGAGGAAGTTGAAGTCAGAGGAGCAAATGACCTGCAAGTCTACATTACTTTTGATATCCAAAAAATGCAGGCTTTTGGAATTACAGGAAATCGACTTAGAAGTTCCATTAATCAAGCTTTTGGAAGATCCTATCCAGGATCTGTAATGAATTCTAAGGGAGAGACCTTGTTTGTTCAGGTAGATCGCTCGCTCAAGGATTTGGATCAATTGGAAAACTTGAGAGTACATCAAATAGATGGAAAAGACGTTTATCTGAGAGATGTGGCCAGATTGACTTTGGAAGAATCGGAGCCACTTAGATATTATAGAATCAACGGGAATAATTCGGTAACCATATCTGTTACAAATCGGGAAGGTGTCAACAAAGTATTATTAGCCCAAAACCTAAAGAAATCTATTTCAGATGCACAGGCTTTATTACCACCTGGATTTGAAGTTCGATTAGAAGATGATGATACTGAATACCTTGAAAAAGAATTAGATAAAATATATAAAAGATCAGGTCTTTCGATCTTGATCTTGGTTGTATTTATTTTTTTGATCAACAGGGATTTAAAGTATTTATCCATTCTGTTTGTAGGGATTGTAGCAAACATCAGTCTGACGGCGATGATCCTATATTTTTTGAAAGTGGATATTCATTTATATACCATTGCTGGGTTGACAATAAGTTTCGGATTGATTGTAGACAATGCAATCATCATGATTGATCACTTGCATAAGCATAGAAATCGAAAGGTGTTTTTGGCCTTACTTGCGGCTTCTCTCACGACCATTTTAGCGCTAATGATTGTATTCTTCCTGCCAGAGGAGGATAGGAATAATTTGACAGAATTCTCGATTGCAGTTTCAGTGATGTTGGGGATTTCATTATTAGTTGCCCTGTTTTTTACTCCAGCTTTTTATCAGCTTTTATTTAAAGAGAGGGTTAATCAAGGTAGAGGGTTGACGATTTCAAAGCTACGTAAGAGAGTGAAGTACTTAAGGAATTATCAAGCTGGAATTGCTTGGACTGCCAAGTATCGTAAGACTTTTATTGTTGCTTTGATTTTGCTTTTTGGTACCCCCATCTTTTTTCTTCCTGCAAAATGGGATGATCATGAATGGTATAATAAGACAGTAGGAAATGCCTTTTATCAGGAGGAAATCCGTCCGTACGTAGACAAGGCTTTGGGTGGTGCCTTGAGGATGTTTGTGAGAGGGACTTACGAGAAGTCAAGTTACAGAGAACCAGAGAAAACAAGATTATTTGTTTCCGCCAGATTGCCTTTTGGAAATACGCTAGAGCAAATGGATTTAATTATGCGTGAATTTGAGGTCTATCTGAAGGGAATTGAGGGAATTGATAAGTTTGTGACTAGTGTACAATCAGGACAGCGTGCCAGCATTTCAATTACTTTTAAAGAAGCCTATGAAAACAGCGCACTTCCCTATCAGTTGAAGGGCAGACTTTCAGTAAAGTCTACGGATTGGAGTGGAGCACAATGGCAAATTTATGGAGTAGGGCAAGGCTTCTATACAGGTCCTGGAGGCGAGCAAATCCCTTCATTCACTGTTCAGATGAAGGGATATAATTTTGATGAACTTGAAAGACAGGCGAATGTGATGGCTGAAAAATTATTGGCTCATAAGCGGATCCAGGAAGTCAATACCAACGAACGCAGATATGGAGAGCAGAAAACAGAAGAGTTTGTGCTGCGACTGGATCAAAATCAAATTGCACTTGGAGGTACCAATCAATATGAAATCATCAATGCCTTGCAAGAATTATCCAAACCTCAAGGAGCCAATGGTCAGATCACATTAGAGGATAAAAATTACTTGCTAATGGTAAGGGAAAAAGAATCTCCTTCCTTTAGTCGATTTGATTTAGAGAATAATGGCTTAATCAGTGGGGAAGATAGGATTCTTAAAGTATCTGATTTTGGAACTTTGGTCAAAGAGTCAACGACAAGTGCTTTGAATAAGGAAGATCGGCAATATATACGAATTGTGTCTTTTGAATATATGGGTTCATATAAATTCGGGAATGAATATTTAGACGAAGTCTTGGAAGAAATGGAGCAGATAATGCCTATTGGCTACGAAGTTGAGAAGAGCAATAGGTTTTGGAGTTATGAGCGAGAACAAAGAAAATATAGCTTATTGGGTATATTGATCATTGGGATTTTTATGATCTGTTCAGTACTTTTTGAGAACCTGAAGCAGCCTATTTATATCATTGTGATCATCCCAATCAGTTTTATTGGCTTATTCTTAATCTTCTCTCTTTTCGATTTTTATTTTGACCAAGGGGGATATGCAGCTTTTGTGATGTTGGGAGGTTTAGCGGTGAATGCCGGGATATTCATCGTTAATGATCTGAATAACCGAAGTAATGGACTGTACAATCGAAATGTTTTGAAATCAGTTGCCGGAAAAGCTATCCCAATTTTGTTAACAGTTCTTTCTACTTGCTTTGGTTTAATTCCATTTATTATGGAAGGACAAAATGAGATCTTCTGGTTTTCTCTTGCAATAGGGACGATTGGAGGCTTGGTCTTCAGTATGCTTGGGGTTTTTTGGGTGCTGCCAGTGTTGTTGTGGAAAAAAAGTGAGAAACTTTTGGCTTTGGAAACAGGAGGGGATTTAACTCCTGACAACTCACAATCGAAAGTTATTGAGAAGCCCAAGCGCAATTTGTTTTTTTGGAAAAGGCGCAAAAATGAATTTTGAGAGTTTTAGATCAGCAAGATAAATTTTGCTCTAAGCTAAGGCGAATGATTAAATCATATCGATGAAATCCTCTTTCAACTTAAATAGAAAAGAAAGAAGGATAATTTTTCAAGACCTCTTGTCCTATAAACCGTACCTTTCCCGACTAACCATTATAACTCTACTTTTCGAGATGAAAGATTTATCCATTGTAATCTTTACCGTACTCTTAACGACTGCATTTTTTTCTTGCTCTGAGGAGAAAAAGGAAGAAAGTATTTCTAATCCCCAAGCCGAGATAAAATTTGAAGTGGTTGATTCCATTAAAGTAGATGTTCTAGAGCCCTTAGCAGTATTAGATTACTTGCCTTCTAAAGGTCTGTATTTGATGAAGGAACTTCGAAAAGGGAACATTTTCATAGTGAATGGAGAAGGTGAAATAATTGAAAATCAAGATATTGGCGGTGAAGGGCCTAACCAAATTCAGATGGTTTCCGAAGGCCGTTTTTTTGGTGATTCGGGTTATATTTTTAAAGAATTTTCCGCTACAATGGATTATAATTTATACGACTTGGATTTTCAAAAAACCAGGAAGTTTAAGGGTACTATGCAAGAAATGATGGCGATGTTTATCTTCAACAATCGGCAGACTTTTTCGGTATATGAGAATGGAGGAGATTATTTCTTATTCGGTGAGGAATTCAACTCTTTTTCCAAAGCGACTATAGACTATGATGAGATTGGGGCGGATTTTTACAATAAGGCCAACATGGGTTTTATCTATGACTTAGGGCAGGATTCTGTACAATTTGTGAATACCTACCCCAACGATTGGGCAGCAAAGAAAAATCAAACTTGGATGGGAGTGAGTTATCCTTATTTAGCATTTGACCCTTCATCAAAAATGGTAGCTTCCTTGCCGATTAGCGGGGATCACCTAGGGATCTATACCCTAAAAGGGAATGATCTAGTCTATGAAAAATCAGTTGAACTGACGCATCCTGAGCGAGAGGGATTTGAGGCAAAGGAAGATACTAACCCTATGGTATATCCTGGATTTTATGATGTAAAAATCTTTGGTGAGTACCTGCTAGTCCAATTTATTACTGCTATGCCAGAGGATATTTTCAATGGATTTAAGGCTCAGGGAGAAAACTATTGGCAAGATCCAGCTTTTGGAGAGGCTACGAAGACATATAGAAAGCGGAAATTTATAGTGGTAAAAGATGGGATTCAGATCGGTATCGTAAATGAGCTTCCTAGGATTGGGGATATATATTTCGGACTTCCTAATGGTACACTCATAGTCAAAGCTGCTGATGGAGAAGTGGAGCGGGATTATAATCTGTTTTATAAGATCAGATTAGTGGAGGAGAATTAAAATCACCTAAACGCATCATAGACCACAATCCCCACTGAAGCAGTAATCAACTGAAGCGGACTTTGCCTAGGACTGTACTCAAATTCTCCATTTCCTTTGTTAGGTAAATATTGGGTATCGCGTCTTGTTAAGAACCTTATTGAATTTCCATCTTGGTAATTTATCCTCAATTCCAGCTTCCCGCCGTCCAAGCTAGGAATAGGAATTTGGAGACCTCCTCCGATTTTATAGCCAAAGGACCAATCTTCCATATCCTTGCCTTCTTCCAATACATCCTCAAAAATCGAAGCCCGGATTTTAAATCTTGAATAGAGATAATTTGCTCCAACTTGCATCTCAATGAAAGGGGTAAGCTTGCTACTCATTGAAGGGAGGTATCGGAAAACAGCCATTCCTGACATATAATTGTTGTTTCGTCTGATTCTAAACTCATCCGAAAAACCAGGGTAAAGATCATTTCTCTCCTCAACCTTCGTCCCATAGATGCCATAGTTAAATTCCAATCCTACTTGAAAAGGCTGATTATAAAATTCATATAAAAGAATCCCAGAAATGGTTGGGAAAAATACTTTATCTACTTCTTGTTTCAATTTGGATACTGGAAATCCACCATTTAAGTGACCTCCGGCTAAAAAAAATTGAGCTTTTAGACTTGTGGTACTTATTACAAAAAGAAAGAGTAGGATGTACTTTCGCATAAGAATTCAATTAAATACTCATACGAAATAGATGGGTGAGTTTGTTTGGGAATTTTTATAAAAGAATAAAATATAAAGGTGGTATTGGCTCATATGATCTGAATGTCTTTAGTATCTTAACTTATTGAAATCTAAATCTAATCCATGAATAACTCAGATTCCCGGAGAGATTTTCTTTAAAAATCGACTTTTTTAGGTACCGGAATAACTTTAGCTGGAAGTACTGCAATTCCCGCTTTTGCAAATTTGGCTAAGCCGAAAAACAAATTGCCGGCATGGAAAGGCTTTAACCTTCTCGATTTTTTCTCTCATGATCCAAATGCCGGACGCCCGACTAAACCCGAATATATCCAGTGGATTGCGGATTGGGGTTTCGATTTTGTACGGATTCCTATGTCTTATCCTAGCTATCTTGACATAGATCGTTCACGTCCTATACGACCCGATGAGGTGCTAAATTTTGATGAAAGTCGATTGGAGAAAGTAGATGAACTCGTCGAGCGATGTTTATCTCAGGGCTTGCACGTAAGTTTGAATTTGCATCGAGCTCCAGGTTTTTGTATCAACGCAGGTTTTGTTGAACCCTATAATCTTTGGAAAGACCAGGAAGCTCTAGATGCATTCTGTGCACATTGGGAAATGTGGGCGAAACGATATAAAGGGATTTCCAGAAAGAAATTGAGTTTTGACTTGGTCAACGAACCTTTCCAGCGTGAAGATCCCAATGACCAACATAGCCTGGGAGGACCCGTGGATGTAGCAGATTATTATCGGGTGGCTGAGGCTACTTTGAATACGATAAAGTCAGTGAAAAAATCCCGTTTGGTGATTGCTGATGGAAATGGGGGAGGAGGAATGGCTGTACCCGAACTTGCAGATTTGAAACTTGCCCAAAGTTGTAGAGGGTATCATCCATTTCCGATTTCACATTACAAAGCAAGTTGGGTTTATAAAGATCCTTCAAGTGTTCCCCCTGTCACTTGGCCTTTGGCTCAAGCAGAGAAAGTATTGGATATCGAGGAAATCAGAAGGTATTATGCACCTTGGAAAGCTTTGGTAGATCGAGGTATCGGAGTACACTGCGGGGAATGTGGCTGTTACAATGAAACACCTCATGATGTTTTTCTCAGCTGGTTTGGGGATGTATTGACTGTTTTAAAGGAAAATGGAATTGGCTTTGGGATTTGGGAATTCTCAGGAGCATTTGGCGTGATAAATTCTGGTAGAAAAGATGTGGATTACGAAGGTTGGTATGGAGAAAAGCTGGATCGAAAGTTCTTGGAATTGCTTAGAGCTCAGATATAACCTTTAGATAAGCGGAATAAATTCTCTGTTCCTCATCATCCTGAAAATTAATACCTTAATTCGGTCCAAATTAAATTACGTCCGCCCATAGTGAAGAAATACTGCGACTGGAAATATTGCGACTGCCCACTGTTATGGAGGCTACCGATTTTTTATAAATAGGAACTTTAAGTCCTACAAAAACATCAGCATTTCCTGATTGATTAGAGATCAAATTTGTAAAAATAGATCCAGAGCCGATCATGAGAGGTCCTGCCCGAAGTCCAAATCCCCAAGAAATACTGGAATAATATTGCCTGATGCTGATAGGGCTGTAAACACTAATCCATCTTTTTTCAAACCGGGGTGTAATAGTGAAAGAATTAATCAAATGACTGACTTAATAACTCCAAGGGTGAATAAAATGATTTTTCATATAAAGGGAGTACTCTTTTTACGACCTTTTCGAAATAGATAGTTGCGGAAAAATCAGCTTTCCACCTTTTGACCCTTGCGGTAAATCGGAATTTGTAGCCCAAAATAAAGGTCTGTACTTCTCGACCTTTTTGACAGAATATTGGTTAAAATAGAGCCGGAACCAAGAATTACTGGGCCCATTCGAACTCCAACACCCCAGGAGAGTCCCTCTTCATATTGCCGGTAGCTAAGTGGTGAATACACTGCGATCCATCCCGATTCAAATCTTGGAGTAAGAGTGATATTATTAGTGATTTTACTCACAGGTATTTCCTCGTGATCTCTGAGACTTATGGAGGTATGAGCAGATATGTACATTTTATTGGTCAATGCCACATCTCCATAAACCTGCAAGGAAGTGGGCATTGCTAATGTTTGCTCACGAATATCTTTTGTTCCCTGGTAATTATCATCCAGCACCTCCTCCAAACTCTTCTCGTCAAATTCATCAAAAGATATTCTCGCATTCATATTGTAATCTTTTTCTGAGAAACCTTTATAATTAATACCTCCTAAGTCTAAAACAGAAATTCCTCCCCTAAATAGGTAGCCATCATTGTAAGCACGGTTTCGTTTATCTTTAATCTCAATGATTATTCCTAAATCCACCCCGAAACCGGAATTGAACGTTCCGAATTCAATTTCACCATTTTCAACGCTTTCAGTGAATCCATAATCTAATTGGCCCACTGTGGTTAAAGTGTCCGTGTTTTCTCGATAGATGGCCCCCAAGGTCCCACTAGAAACAGATATACCACCTGCTCCGAAAAGATATTTAAAGGTGGCAGCACCTTTTAGAAGTAATAATTTATTTTCCATTAGAACCCTCCCATAGGTTCCCCCAAGCTCACCCCATGCATGTGTAATACCATTTACATCTCTCATTAGAAGTTGAAATTCCTGCACTTCCTTCTCCTCATCATATATGGCTTCTAGCAATTCACCTCCGAAGTTATTCAGGGTAAAGAAGGTTCGAAACCTTGTGCTAAGGGCAATGCTGTGTTTATCACTCAAGTTGATTTGAAATGAAGGCCCTAGAATATCCGCATTGCCCACGAAATTATTATCTGGTTTAGCATTAATATCTCCAAGGCCTGAAACATCGTCAATAGATAAGATCTCAATGAATGAGTTGAGTTTAGAGATATCAGAGAGGTTGAGTCCTATATAGTCATTGCCTATATAGGAGCTAATAGTAAATACATTAAGTTCAGACTTGAGCCTGGGATTAATTACGTTAGCCGGATTCAGGGTGAGCCCTCGAATTCCGGCCCTGTTATCAATTTGTGCCCCCACAAAGGTCTGGGTAAATGACTTTTGAGCAAAACCCAAAAAAACTATTACCGAAAAAAGAGTCAGGTATTTCTTCAAATAGTTCATGCTGCAGGGTATTAAAGATTGGGTGTTTGGGTTTGATTTTCTAAAAATCATAAAGTTCTTTCAATTTATTCTTAAATCGATCAAAAGGCAAAAATTGCTTCTCTAAATTTCCAGCAAAAGGAACTGGAGTATCCAAACTTCCTTCTCGCATAACAGGTGCATCCAGGTACTCAAAGCAGTTCTCTGAAATCCAGGCACAAATTTCGGCGCCTATCCCTCCAGTTAGGCAATCTTCCTGAAGAAAGATTACCTTTCCAGTTTTTTTGACGGTTGCTGTTACAGCTTCCTTATCCCAAGGCAAAAGCATTCTTAGATCTAGAATGTCGGCAGAAATGCCCAGATCTTCCACGACTTTCTTTGCCCAATGTACTCCCATCCCATAGGTAATCACAGAAAGTTGATTCCCTTCTCGTGCCAAAGCTGCTTTTCCAATCTCTACAGTATAATAGTCATCGGGAATCTCAGCGCTGATGGAACGATACATTCCTTTGTGTTCGAAATATAAATAGGGGTTAGGGTCCTCAATCGCAGCATTCAATAAACCTTTGGCATCATAGGGGTTAGATGGGTATACGATTTTAAGGCCTGGTGTGTGAAAAAACCATGCTTCATTAGATTGGCTGTGAAAAGGTCCTGCACCCATTCCAGCTCCAGTTGGCATTCGAATAACCACATCAGCCTGTTGACCCCATCGGTAATGGATTTTTGCCAGGTTATTGACAATTTGATTAAACCCTACGGAAACAAAATCAGCAAACTGCATTTCTACCATCGCTTTAAAGCCTTGGATAGACAAGCCAAGGCCAGCTCCAATAATAGCACTCTCACAGAGTGGTGTATTTCTTACTCGTTCTGCACCAAATCGCTTTTTGAACCCATCTGTAATTTTAAAAACACCTCCATACTCACTAATATCCTGACCCATAAGGATGAGATTTGGAAACTTTTCCATGGATTGTTTTAGTGCATCTGAAATTGCATCAACTAATCGCTTTTCTGATTTGCTTCCGTTTTCAGATGGGGACATCACTTCTTGTGAAAATGGAGCATAAACATCCGCTAGCTCTGTTTCTAAAGTTGGAGTAATAGCTTCCTCGGCGAAGGCAACTTCCAGTCCATCATTTATAGCTTTTTTGACTTTTTTATTAATTCCTTCTTTCGTCTTTTCATCCAATACGCCGATTTCTTCCAGATAATGTTCATAATTTTCAACAGGATCTAATTTGCTCCAATCCTCCATCAGCTGTTTGGGGACGTACTTGGTTCCTGAAGCCTCTTCATGTCCTCGCATCCGAAAAGTGATGGCTTCCACTAAAACAGGTCTTGGGTTTTTACGGATATCTTCTGCTAATTCCAAAATGGTTTGATAGACCTCCAGTACATTGTTTCCTTGCAATTGAATTGCCTCCATACCGTAACCAGGCCCTTTATCAGTAAAGTGTTTGAAAGCAAACTGCTCCTCACTCGGAGTGGATAACCCATAGCCGTTATGTTCAATAACAAAAATCACAGGAAGTTTCCAAACTGCCGCAACGTTTAATCCTTCATGAAAATCTCCCTCTGAGCTTGCTCCATCTCCAGAGAATACGAGGGTTACTTCTTTTTTCTTGGAAAGTTTACTTGCCAATGCAATTCCATCTGCAATTGCTAGTTGGGGGCCTAAATGGGAAATCATTCCCACTACATGATGTTCAATACTTCCAAAATGGAAGGAACGGTCCCTTCCTTTAGTAAAGCCATTGAGTTTTCCTTGAAATTGGGAGAAAAGCCTTTCCAAAGGCATTCTTCTTCCTGTAAAAATCCCTAAATTCCGATGCATAGGAAGGATGAACTCCTCAGATTTCATCGCATTGACAACTCCAATAGAAATGGCTTCCTGTCCCCAACCGCTAAACCATTTAGAAATTTTCCCTTGACGCAGAAGAATCAACATTTTTTCTTCAATTCGCCTAGGCATTAGGAGGGATTCATAAAGCTCCAAAAGTTTCTTGTCCGAAAGATTTTTTCGATTGAAAACCAAAGGAGATTTATTTTTTGTAGCTGTTTCCATAGCAAAGGGATTTCGTATCTAAGGTACAGGAAGCTAAGAAATCGCCAAAAGAAATATTAGATAGAAAAGATAAAAAAAATGCCCCGAATTTAATCGGGGCTGAAAAATAAATGCAAGGAGTTAAAAAGTGTTTGCTGTATCTTTCAAAATTAGGAATAGGATTTCTATCACTACTAAATCCTACATTAAGGTTCTTTTATTAAAAAATTAAACTGATAATTTAGAGATAATATTTAGGTAGGACTTAATGAAATTTATTATAGTCATTTACTTAAAGATGGTGAAAATAGTTATCTATTTAGTTAAATTTTTGTTGGCTTGATTTAAAGAATTAACTTAATTCTATGAGACTTAAACCTATAATTTCTTTTTTCCTACTGTTGTCTATAGGACTGTCCAATTCTTTCGCTCAGATATCGAGAAAAACAAAAGTTGAAATACGAGAAAATCATTTTTTCATAAATGGTGAACCCACTTATCCTGGGAGATACTGGAAGGGAAATAAAATTGAAGGATTGTTAATGAATTCTAGAATGGTTCAGGGCGTTTTTGATGATCTCAATCCAGAAACCATTAAAAACTGGGAGTATCCAAATACAAAAAAATGGGATCCAGATAGAAATACAAATGAGTTTGTGGAGCAAATGAAGGTATGGAAATCTTATGGCTTACTTTCTTTTACCGTTAACCTCCAAGGTGGAAGTCCTTTTGGATATTCACAAAGTCAGCCTTGGATCAATTCGGCCTTTACAGAAACAGGTGAATTAAGGGATGAGTACTTCTCCAGGCTTGAAAAAATCTTAGATCGAGCTGATGAATTGGAAATGGCTCCCATTGTTGGTCTCTTTTACTTTGGACAAGATGAGAGATTGGCAGATGAAAAAGCTGTAATCAATGCTGTTGAAAATGCAATAGATTGGATCCTTGATAAGGGATATACAAATGTGCTGATCGAGGTTAATAATGAATGTAATGTCCGATATGATCATGAGATTTTACAACCTGAAAGAGTCCATGAATTGATCGAATTGGTGAAATCAAAGAATAGAAATGGACAAAGGCTGCTTGTAAGTACTAGTTACGGAGGCGGAACCGTCCCAAAAGAAAATGTGGTGAGAGCTGCTGATTTTATTTTGCTACATGGGAATGGAGTAAAGGATCCTAATAAAATTTCAGTTCAAGTAGAGGCTACTAGAAGTGTTCCTGGGTATTCAAATCAACCCATTGTTTACAATGAGGATGATCACTTTAATTTTGAACAGGAACTGAATAATTTCACAGCGGCCACTGCAGCCTACGCTTCTTGGGGATTTTTTGATTATAGAATGAAAGACGAAGGGTTTGAGCAAGGATATCAAAGTGTGCCGGTGGATTGGGGAATAAATTCAGAGCGGAAAAAAGGATTTTTTAATCTGCTCAAAGAAATTACTGGGTATTGATTTTTTTGAAACTGCCCACTGAAAACTGAACACTGCTTTCTTTTCCCTACCTTTGCAGCCTTAAAAAGAAGGAATTCCGTGAAAGCAAGAACGTTAAAGAAAGACAAGGTTAATATTATCACCATGGGTTGCTCTAAGAATCTCGTAGATTCAGAAGTGCTTCTCACCCAGCTTAAAGGAAATGGCATCAATGCCAGCCATGAGTCTGGCGCGGATGATAATAACATCATCATCATCAATACTTGCGGTTTTATCGACAATGCAAAACAAGAGTCTATTGACACTATTTTGCAGTATGTCGACGCTAAAGAGCAAGGGCTAGTGGAAAAAGTCTATGTGACTGGTTGTCTTTCTCAACGCTATAAAGACGATCTTGAAAAGGAAATTCCTCAGGTTGATGCATTTTTTGGAACGAGAGATTTGCCTGCGATTTTGAAGAAATTCAAAGCTGATTATAAGCATGAGTTAGTAGGAGAGAGGCTTCTGACGCATTCTTCGCATTATGCTTATATGAAGATTTCTGAGGGCTGCGATAGACCATGTTCTTTCTGCGCTATTCCTTTGATGCGTGGTGGGCATATCTCCAGACCAATAGAGGAACTTGTAAAGGAAGCAGAACATAAAGCTGCTGGAGGAACAAAGGAATTGCTTTTGATCGCTCAAGATTCCACCTATTATGGATTGGATATCTATAAAAAGAGAAATCTCGCTGAATTGATGCGGAGGCTTTCGGAAGTGAATGGCATCGATTGGATTCGTCTTCATTATGCCTATCCAACTGGCTTTCCCATGGACGTCATTGAAGTGATGAAAGAGCGGGAGAATATATGTAATTACCTGGATATACCTTTGCAGCACGGTTCTACAGATGTGCTGAAGGTGATGCGTCGCGGAACCACACGCGAAAAGCAGGAAAATCTAATCCATAGCATCCGGGACATTTTACCTGATATTGCGATTCGGACTACTTTGATTGCTGGACACCCAGGAGAGGGAGAGAAGGAGTATCAGGAAATGGTAGACTTTGTGGAGCGGATGAAATTTGAACGCCTTGGAGTATTCACCTATTCGCATGAAGAAAATACGCATGCTTATTCATTGGAGGATAATATTCCAAAGGAAGTTAAGCAGGAGCGCGCCAATAATCTGATGGAAATTCAGGAGCAGATTTCATATGATCTGAATCAAGAGAAAATCGGGAAAACATTCAAAGTCCTTATTGACAAGAAAGAAGGTGGCCACTTCGTTGGACGTACGGAATACGATTCAGTAGAAGTAGATAATGAAGTATTGATTGATGCCTCAAAATACTATTGCCGGGTTGGAGACTTTGTCAATGTTAAAGTAACCGATGCGACCGAGTTTGATCTGTATGCTGAGGTGGAGGAGTAAGATTTAGTAAGTCCTGCTTCTTAATAAGCAATACAACTAATCTTTTATCCATTTGCAGTTTCTGCTACTTCTAGAGAAGCAGTACAACAATTGATTTTTGCCCTTTAATCTACTTCCCGTATTTTAGCATCCTAAAATCACCCGAATGAAGTTGATCGAAGTCACCACGCCAGCCCATCAGAAAGAGTTTATCGAGATGGCAGTGAGGTTATATAAAAACGAAAAGAACTGGATTAGACCACTGGATGCTGATATCGAAGGTCTTTTTCATAAAGAAACCAATAAGCTTTTTAGAAACGGAGCTAAAGCAAAACGTTGGCTTTTACAAAACGATAAAGGTGAAACGATTGGGAGAATTGCGGCTTTTATCAATCCTAAAATGAAGGAAAAGCAACCAACAGGTGGCTTAGGATTCTTTGAATGTATTGATGATCAAGAAGCAGCCTTCTTGCTTTTTGATACTGCAAAAGCATGGTTGGAAAGTGAAGGGATGGAAGCCATGGATGGCCCGATCAATTTCGGAGAGCGTGATAAGTGGTGGGGGCTTTTAGTAGATGGATTCTCTGAACCAAACTACAATATGCCTTGGAATTTTAAATATTATCAAAGGTTTTTTGAGGATTATGGATTTCAGATTTACTTCAAGCAGTTTACCTATGCCAGAAATGTGCAGAATGTGGGTTTTGATGATAAATTGATCGCCCGTGCGAATGTGATTTTATCAGACCCGGATTATGAGTTCCGGTACATTAAAGGAAAAGAGTTAAAAGAAAAAGCCCCCGAGTATTTTATGACCACGTATAACAAAGCTTGGTCTAGGCACATGGGAAAAACCCTTTCTCTCAAGGAAGCTCAGTTGATGTTCAAAAAAATGAAACCTATCATTGATCCAAAGTTGATATATTTTGGATTTTATAAGGGTGAACCCGTTTCCATGTTTATTCAGATCCCTGAGATCAACCAAATTTTCAAGCATGTAAATGGGAAAATGGACTTGATAGGTAAACTTAAATTCCTTTGGTATAAAACCTTTTCACCACCCAACAAAATGCTTGGCTTGGTGTTTGGAGTAGTGCCGGAACATCAAGGAAAAGGTGTTGAAAGTGCGATGGTAGTCGAATATGATAAAATGAGTGGAAAACCGGACTTCCAATACAAGACCATCGAGATGAATTGGATTGGGGATTTTAATCCGAAAATGATGCGAGTTTGCGAACAGCTTTTGGCAGATATTTACAAAACTCACCATACATATCGATTCCTTTTTGATAGGAAAAAGCCATTTGAAAGACATAAAATATTTAATTGATCGCAAGAGAGTATCCCCAATAAATAGTAAAGTTCAACGAACTTTAAAACGCTAAATAATAAAGAAACACCAACTGTAAAGATGAAAAAATACGATGTAACAGGGATAGGTAATGCCTTGGTAGATATTGAATTTAAAGTGACCGATCAGTTTTTTACCGATAATGAAGTCGAAAAAGGATTGATGACTTTGGTAGATGAAGATCGCCAAAATGCCTTAATGAAGGTAATCAATGCTGAAGAGGCGAAGAAACAGTGTGGAGGGTCTGCCGCGAATACTGTAATTGCAGTTAGTCAGTTTGGTGGAAAATCATATTATTCATGCAGAGTTGCTAATGATGAAATGGGTCATTTTTTTATGAATGATATGAAAGAGGCAGGAGTGGACCATAATTTGAATGAAGACTTTTTAGAAGATGGAGTAACTGGAAAATGTTTGGTCATGGTTACAGAAGATGCGGAGAGAACAATGAATACATTTCTTGGTATTACTTCCACATATTCAACCAAGGATGTCAATGAGGCTGCAATTCTCAACTCGAAATATCTTTACATTGAGGGTTACTTGATCACGTCTGATAATGGAAAACAGGCAATGATTGATGCTAAGAAGATTGCTGAAGAAAATGGAGTGAAAGTAGCATTGACTTTTTCCGATCCTGCCATGGTGAAATATTTCAGAAAACCCTTTGATGATGTCATTGGAGCAAGCGTAGATATGCTGTTTTCGAATGAAGAAGAAGCTATGATCTTTACAGGGAAAGATAATATTTTAGAAGCCCGTGAAGAATTGAAAAAGGTAGCGAAGCATTTTGTGATAACTCAGGGCAAGAATGGAGCCATGATCTTCGATGGAGATACTTTTATAGACATTGAGCCTTATGAAACTACCGCAGTAGATACCAATGGAGCTGGAGATATGTTTGCAGGGGCTTTTATGTATGGAATTACAAACGGGCATAGCTATGCTTCAAGTGGAAAGCTGGCTTCAATGGCAAGCTCAAAAATTGTAAGTCAATTTGGCCCAAGGCTAGAATGGCACCAGACAAAAGATATTTTAAATCGCTTAAACCCTTAATTGAAAAGGCCGAGCTAATTGGAACTAGCTCGGTTTTTTATCATTATTTAACGTAAGAAATTTTCAGGATCTCTTTACATCTTATTTTTTAGTAGAAAGTTTTAAATTGGGGACTTTTAAAAAGAAAATATCCTCTTTTGTATTCGTAAATAAACATTTAAAACATTTCCAAAAAATTAACGATTTAATTACTACACTGAATATTAACAACCCAATCTTATCACAATGAGAAAATTTATAGTTCTGGGTATCATGGCTGGGATACTGAGTCTTCCGGTTATGGCCCAAAAGAAAATTGAATTCAAAGAATTTAATTTGGATAATGGACTGCATGTGATCATGCACCAAGATCAAAGCACTCCGATAGTAGTGACTTCGGTATTATATCACGTAGGTTCCAAAAACGAAAATCCTGAGAGAACTGGATTTGCTCACTTCTTCGAGCATTTAATGTTTGAGGGTTCAGAGAATATTGAGCGAGGACAATACATGAATATCATCCAGGGTAGAGGAGGAACACTAAATGCCTATACTTCTAATGACATCACTTATTATTATGAGTCACTACCTTCCAATGAATTGGAGCTGGCCCTTTATATGGAAAGTGAGCGAATGCTTCATTCAAAAGTGGATGAGACTGGGGTTGAAACCCAACGAGAAGTTGTAAAAGAGGAGAGACGGCAGCGTTATGAAAATCAACCTTATGGAACAATTCTTCCGGAGACCTTAAAGAGAGCTTATTCGGAACATCCCTATCAATGGGCACCTATCGGCTCCATGGAGCATTTAAATGCAGCTTCAATTGAAGAATTCCAGCAGTTTTACAAAGATTTCTATGTGCCAAACAATGCAACTTTAACCATTGCAGGGGATATTGATTATAAACAGACCGAGGATTGGGTTCGAAAATATTTTTCTGAAATCCCAATGGGCAAAAAAGAAATTTATCGCCCAAATGTGAAAGAACCTAAGAAAACGGAGGAGATCAGAGATGTTATCTACGATAATATCCAGATTCCAGCAGTGATTCAGGCATATAATCTTCCTCCAAAAACGGATGCGGATTCTTACGCATTATCGATGTTGTCAACTTATTTGACTGGTGGGGCTTCTTCTTTAATGACCAAAGAGTTGGTAGATAAGCAGCAAAAAGCATTGGTAGTAGCAGCAATTCCATTAGAGTTGGAAGATGGTGGGATTTTCATTATGTACAGTATTGCCAATATGGGCGTGGAGCCAAAAGATTTGGAAACAGAGATTGATAAGCTGATTAAGCAGGTCCAGGAAGAAGGTTTGAGCGATCAGGATTTCACGAAGTTGAAAAACATCATGGAAAACAACATCGTGAGTAGTAACTCTTCAATGGCCGGTATTGCAGAGAATCTTGCAGAGGCGCATGCGATTTATGGAGATGCAAATTACATCAACAAGGTAATGGATGCATATAGTAAGGTGACTAAAGAAGACATTCAGCGGGTAGCTAAAGAATACCTAGACCTGAATGGAAGAGTTGTTTTGTATTATTTGCCAAAGGCGCAGCAGCCAGCTCAATAATTGTTTCACCCAAATACTCAAATTGACATGAAAAAAATAGCAATATCATTTGTATTAAGCTTTTTGATAGCTGTGGTGAGTTTTGCTCAGCTGGACAGAAGCCAATTCCCAAAGTCAGGTCCTGCGCCGGAAATTAAAATTGGCGAAGCCGAGACATTTACGCTCGACAATGGATTGAAAGTCTTCGTTGTGAAAAACGACAAACTTCCTAGAGTATCCTTCACTTTGGTTTTAGAGAGAGATCCACTTTTGGAAGGAGATAAAGCCGGATTGACTGGTTTTGTCGGTGAGATGATGACCGCAGGAACAACAAATAGAACCAAGGATCAATTGGATGAGGAAGTAGATTTTATTGGAGCTAGTCTTTCAGCTAGTTCCACCTCGATCTTTGCCTCTTCCTTGAAAAAGCACCAGGCAAAAGTTCTAGAATTGATGGCAGATGTACTTTACAATCCGGTTTTTCCGCAGGAGGAATTGGACAAATTAAGAAAGCAGTCTTTAACTGGTTTGGCTTCGAGCAAAGATGATCCTGGGGCAATTTCAGCTAGGTTGACTAGTGCTATGATGTATGGTAAAGATCATCCTTATGGCGAAATAGAGACTGAAGAAACGATCAATAACATCACAGTAGCTGATATCAAGAATTATTATGAGACCTTCTTTAAGCCTAATATTGCTTATTTGGCTATCGTAGGGGATATGGACAAAGCAGAGGCCGAGAAAGTAGTCAAGGAATATTTCGCTTCTTGGGAGCCCGGCGATGTGCCAACTTTTACATACGAGACTCCAAAAAGACCGGAAACAAGTGTAGTTGGTTTGGTGGATAGAAGTTCTTCAGTTCAGACCAATATCAACATTGTTCAACCAGTAGAATTGAAAATTGGAGATGAAGATTACATTTCCAGTCGATTGGTCAATCAGATTTTAGGAGGAGGATCGTCTTCTAGATTATTCATGAATTTGAGAGAAGATAAGGGCTATACTTATGGTGCCTATTCTTCTATTTCTTCTGATAAATTGATTGGACAGTTTTCTGCTAATGCAGCGGTAAGAACAGAGGTGACGGATTCAGCGGTAGTTCAGTTTATCTATGAACTGGATCGTTTGGTAAAAAGTGGCGTAACTGAAGAGGAGCTTGAAAAGGCAAAATCCAACCTTGCAGGTTCATTTGGGAGATCCCTAGAAAGTCCATCTACGATTGCAAACTTTGCATTGAATACAGAGAGATACAATCTACCAAAGGATTATTATGCGACCTACCTTCAAAAGATGAATTCGTATACTGTGGAGGACATCAATAAGACTGCAGTTGACTTGATCCAGCCGGACAAAATGTATATCACTGCTGTTGGAAATGGCTCAGAGATTAAAGATAAGCTAGCCCAATTTGGCGAGGTCAAAATGTTTACCAACATGGGAGATCCTGCTAAGGAAATCCAAATGACTGATGCCAGCATGACTGCAGAGAAGGTAATCGAAAATTATATTTCAGCCATAGGAGGAGAAGATGCAGCCTCTGCAATTAAGTCTGCCAAAGTAAGTATGGCTGCAGAGATAATGGGTAACTCACTTGTTATTGATATGGTCTTTGATGACCAGAATTTGAGATACGGGCAGAAAACCTCCGTAATGGGGAACGTCATGCAAAGTACCACTATGATGGATGGGAAAGGGAGTATTTCAGCACAAGGCCAAACCATCGAAATGAGTGATGAGCAATACGAAGAAGGTAAAATGAGTGCCTTGTTTTTACCGGAACTTTACTATGAAGATTTAGGCTACACACTTACTTTAGATGGTGTGAAAGATGTGGAAGGTACGCCAGCCTATAAAGTAATCATAGTTAATCCTTCAGGTGCAAAAATGGCTAATTATTATTCGGTAGAATCTGGTTTGAAAATTAAGAATGAAAATGAAAAAGCAGGAGATACTTTTTACAAGGATTACCAGGAAAAGAATGGTGTTTTAATCCCAATGGGTTGGATGATAAAGTCTCCGGCAATTCCAGTACCATTAGATGCTAAAATCACCTCTTTGGAATTGAATCCAGATCTGACAGAAGCTGATTTTAAATAATAAAAAAGGGGCATGAGCCCCTTTTTTATTTCATCCATTTTTCTCTTATCTCAGTTCCCTTTTCAATAACAAGGTTTGGAATCGGATAGAATTCTTTTGAAGAATCGTATTTAAACTCATGATAGGTTCCATTAATCCTATAGATTACAACATGGATTTTATTTTCCAGGTATTGAAATTTAATTTCATCCCCTATCATTAAGTCCGAATAGGCAGGCGACTCCTGATGAATCTTAATGATTTTATTGTCTGTCGATAACACCCCTAGATCTCTGGCTAAAGGATCTTGGTTCTCTGTCAGATTTAAAGTAATCCCCAAAAGATTCAGTTTTTCTTTAAAGAAAACCAAAAGATCTTCTTTTCCTGATATAAACCTGTCGTAGAAAATTTTAAGAGAGCTTTGATCTGTAGTATGATTTAGAATCAGTTTCCAGAAACTATCATTGGTATACCCAACCATTGGTTTACCAAATTTCTCCCAAGCATCTTTCATCACTTCTGGAAAACTGCTTCCGTTTTCAAGAAGCATTAGATCGAGACAAAAACAAATCAGACTACCGTGGGAATAGATATTTACTTTTCTGTCTGGAATACCTGCCTGATAGCCATCAAGCCAAAGATCAAAGCTGGATTCTAAAATTGATTGATTTTCCCAACCCTGGTTTTGTATTTCTTTTTTTAGAGTATTCTCAATCTGCTTTAAAAAAATATCTAAAGAATAGACTCCGGATTTAAGTAAATACATATCCCCCATGTATGTGGTAATGCCTTCCAGCATCCAACCAGCCTTAGAATATGTTTCTTTTGAAAAATCATACGGAAGAAGTTCTTTTGGGCGGATCCTACAGACATTCCAAGCATGATATAATTCATGGGAACTCACTCCTAACAGATCTTCCATTTGAGATGGATCAGAAAGATTTTCGGCAGGGCCAAAAGTGATTACCGTTCCTTTTTGATGCTCCACTCCATGATAATGGCGATAGGGTAACAATTGAAAAATAAAGTGATACTCTGTCTCAGGGAATTCACCGAAATCACGTATTTGAGTTTTGGTGAATTTTTGAAAACTGTCTAAAAAGCTTTCCTGATCAAACTTCACCTCTCCTTTTATCCAAATATTAAAAAGGCAATTACCAGATTTATACTCCCAATGGGTGATTTCATTTGTAGCAAGTATGGTGGAGTCTACCAGCATTTGAAAATCCTTTGCAAGCAAATCCCCGGATTTATTTTTAGGTAGAGTTGAAATGATTCTTGAAAAGCCTATAGGTTTAAAATCTATTTTAATGGGGTTGTTTTCATAGCCTTTTATTTCAAGACAGCAATTAATAAGGTTTACATAAACTTGATCTTCATCTATCCAGGCTCCACCTGCATCCATTCTTGAAGAGAAGAATTCATAATTCACATAATAGATATGTTTTTTTTTCGCTTGAAAAGACCAGCAATCTTTGCTGATTTTTCGAAATCGAATTTCTTCACCTTGCTCATTTTGAATTTTAAAATCACGGATATATTGAGCATAATTCGCCAGTTGATATCGTCCAGCGCGCCATGAGGGTAGTTGTAAAAGGATTTCCTCTTCATTCACTGAAGTAAATTCTAATTGAATTTGCAGAAACTGCGAAGCAGGGTTGGAACAACTTATTGTATATTTGTGCATAGATATCAAGTTAGTACATGACAAATGTATAGGGTAGGTTTGTATTTCAAAAAATGCTACTTATCTTTGCAGTCCTTTTTGAGGCCTATTCCTCAGGAAGTATGTCCAGGAAGCAAATAGATAAAGATATTCGATCATGAAAAGAACATTCCAGCCTTCTCGCAGAAAAAGAAAAAATAAGCACGGCTTTAAAGAAAGAATGTCTTCTGCTAACGGTAGAAGAGTATTGAAAGCCAGAAGAGCAAAAGGAAGACACAAATTATCTGTGTCCTCTGAAAAGACGTTGAAGAAGTAAATTTCTTTAAGGTAGTTTTCGTATGTTCACATACGGTTATACTCCTTGTAATGAATAATAAACTTCCAAAAAGTGAGCGGCTTCATGCCGAAAAAGAGATCAAGGAACTTTTTAACGAAGGTTCCTCTTTTTTTTTATTCCCTATTAAAGTGCAATTTTTTGTTAAAAAGCAGTATGAGGATGGAACCCCGAAGGTGCTTTTCTCCGTTTCGAAGAAGAAAATCAAAAAGGCCGTAGATCGTAATTTCATCAAAAGACGGATGAAAGAGGCTTATAGGCTCAATAAACAATTGCTTTCACCTCTAGAAGTCAACGGTTTAGTTTTGGGGCTAATTTATGTGGGTTCCGTAAAAATGGAATTTCACAAAATAGAATCTAAGATTACTCAAATATTAAAGCAGCTTGTCGAAAAACTCAATTCCAATATTCCAGATCATGAATAAATCTCTTAAGAAATTCTTACTAGTCTTTATAATAGGTACGGTCGTTATCTCTGGATTCTTTGCTTTTAAGACGAAGAATGACAAGCTATTCGCGATCGCAAAAAATATAGACATCTTCGCTACCATGGTTCGTGAGCTGGATTCCTATTATGTAGATGAAATAGATCCGGATGAGTTGGTGACAATTGGTATTAATGCGATGTTGGAAGAATTGGATCCTTACACAACTTATATCCCGGAAGAAGAATCTGCTGACTTTAGAGTAATGACGACAGGTGAGTACGGGGGTGTAGGTGCTTTGATAGGAAATAGAGGAAAGGGAAATATAATCATTATGCCTTACACGGGTTTTCCCGCACAGTCGGTAGGATTGAAGATTGCAGATGAATTGCTCATGGTTGATACCGTTTCCGTTGTTGGTAAAGCTACTTCTGATGTTTCAACCTTACTTAAAGGGCCTGCTAACACAGAAGTATTTATACAAGTAAAAAGAGGAGATGATACACTGGGCTTTAATTTGACAAGAAGAAAAATAGTTATCAAGAATGTTCCTTATTATGGAAAGGTTGATGATCACACCGGGTACATTAAATTAAGTGAATTTACCACTAATGCCTCCAATGAAGTAAGGAATGCCTTGCTTGATTTAAAAGGACAGGGAGTAGATCGGTTGATTTTGGATTTAAGGGATAACCCAGGGGGGTTAGTCAATGAAGCTGCAGAGATAGTCAATTTATTTATCCCGAAAGGAAAAGAAATAGTAAAAACGATTGGCAAACTCGAAAATGTCAATTACACTTATAAGACCACCAAGACTCCTTTAGATAAGGAGATTCCAATAGTAATTTTGATCAACGAAAATTCAGCCTCAGCCTCTGAGATTGTGGCGGGTGCTCTTCAGGATTATGATCGGGCAGTTTTGATTGGAAGAAAGTCATTTGGCAAAGGATTAGTACAAACTACCATACCGCTTTCCTATAATGCCCAAATGAAAATTACCACCGCTAAATATTATATTCCAAGCGGAAGGTGTATTCAAGCAATCGATTATGCTCAAACAAGGGAAAACGGAGAAATTACTATTGTGCCTGATTCTTTAAGAAAAGAGTTTAAAACTAAAAATGGAAGATTGGTTTTAGATGGGGCAGGGATAGAGCCCGATGAGTTGGTGGAAAAAGTGACCTATGCTCCAATCTCCTATAGCTTGGTTGCTAGAAGTCATATTTTTGATTTTGCAACTGAATACGCAAGGTCACACCCAAAAATCACTAACCCTTCGGAATTCTCCATATCAGATGACGAATATGATCAGTTTGTAAAATGGCTTGATGGGAAAGAGTATGATTACACTACTTATTTGGAGAAATCTGTCAATGATCTGACAAACTATGCAGAGAAAGAAGCCTATTACGATGAGATTAAAGCCCAAATTGAAGCTATCAAGGAAAAGGTGAATCATAGTAAAGAGCAAGATTTGATTACTCACCAAAAAGAAATAAGAAAAATTTTATCAGAAGAAATTGTTTCTAGATATTATTTCCAGGAAGGAATGATAGAAGCAAGTTTGACTGATGATCCTGCTGTGAATGAAGCATTGAATTTTCTCTCTATACCGGATAAGTTTCAACAAATATTAACGGCTTCTACTAAGTAATTATGGCATTGATACTTTCATTAGAGACATCTACCCCTGTATGCTCCGTAGCATTGCATGATAATGGGTCTTTATTGGGAGTAAAGGAAATTGAGGTTCCTGGGGCTCATTCAGAGAGGTTAATTGGTTTAATTGATGATTTGTTAAATGAATGTCAATGTAACAAGAATAAATTAGCAGCAGTTGCAGTTTCAGAAGGCCCGGGGTCTTATACTGGGTTGAGAATTGGAGTTTCAACAGCCAAAGGTTTAGCCTTTGCTTTGTCTATACCTTTAATAGGTGTGAGTACTTTAAAAGCATTGGCAAGGGGTGCAAGCAGTAAAGTGCAGCCCAATTCTAAAATTATTGCCTTGCTTGATGCCAGAAGAATGGAAGTGTACAGAGAGATTTTTGATCACGATTTGAATTCAATTGCATTATTGGATTCAGAGGTGATAGAATCAACTTCTTTTGCAAAGTATCTTGAGGAAGGTTATGTTTTATTTATTGGAGATGCAGTTCCAAAAGTTAAAGAAGTAATAACAAATGATAATGCAGTCTTTTTGGAGGAAAAGATTTCAGCAACTCATATAGGGGAGATCGGTTGGACGAAATTTCAAAAAAATGAATTTGAGAATCTTGCTTATTTCGTCCCGAACTATCTGAAAGAATTTAAAGTTCTCAAGTCAAAGAAAAACCCTTTATTGATATCATGAGTGAGATTGTAAACAGAGTTGCCCAAAGTTCAATCATTTCTTTGGATCTAGAGGAGATTTACCCAAAAGAGGAACGGGTTGTTTTTGACCTTGAGCCTTTTTTGTTTCAAGGTTTGGTATTGAGAGAAAAAGATTTTCGACTTGCCTTAAAAGAAATTGATTGGCTTCAATACAAGAATAAATGGGTTGCCGTATTATGTACTGCGGATGCTGTGATTCCAAATTGGGCATATATGTTAGTGTCAACCTATCTAACTGGAATAGCGAAAGGCTATGCAGTGGGAAGCCTAAAGACATTAGAAGTCATGATTGTAGAGGAGTGTTTGAGCCAATTAGACTTAAACTCATTCCAAGATAGACCAGTAATTGTAAAGGGTTGCTCTAATTTCCCTATTCCTCTTTTTGCCTATGGGCGTATTGTTTCATTAGTTCAAAGCAAGGCAAAGTCGATTATGTATGGAGAGCCATGTAGTACAGTTCCTTTATTTAAAAAACCAAAGTCCTGATTGTTAAATAGGTGCAAAAAATCATGAAAAAGTTTGTGATTTTGTCAGTAGGAAAGCTTGTGAATTTAGCGAAACAGCCCTATGTTTGCACTCCCATTTGAGAAAAGACTCAAACAAAATTGAAATAGAGTGGAAAGGGAGAAAAATAAAATTTAATTTTTTTTTCAATTTGAGTTTTGAATCAAAAATTAAATCCCGATATTTGCACTCGCTTTCGGGGAAACGTTCCCCGACAACTCCCAAGAAAGCTTGGGAAA